>CAZCER010000001.1:0-33355 GCA_964497385.1 uncultured Armatimonadia bacterium
GGTGTCGTTCTGCGCGGCCACGTCCGTCTTCACCCAACACTCAAGAGTGAGGCTGTCGAGCGCGGCCTGCAGCGGATGGCGGTCGACCGTGACGCAGCCACCGTTGCAGACAAGGGCCTGGCCGCTTCGACCCTCGGTACGGTCGGCGCCGCGCACGCGACCATTGTGGCGCCCGGGCGCGACGTCGTAGGCCACCGGGCTCGCGACGTCCTCATCGAAGTCCCACCAGGCGAGCAGGCCCTCCTCCGCCCCGGCCTCGGGGCGGGTGCGGCGGCCCGACATGAGCCTCGCGGACGCGATCTCGTCGGCGATGCGAGCGCGGTAGACGGCGTCATAGGGGCCCATGCCGAGGTCCTCGGGGATGAGGTCCACATGCTCGGCGGGCGCGTCGGTGAGGGCGGCCCGAGCCGCGTCGAGATACCCGAAGCCCTCGTCCGTGTATGGGGCGATGTAATGGCCCTCACCCCACTCGTTCCAGTTGTCGAGGATGAGCATGCGGCTGCTGAGCGTGTTCGGCGCGAGGCCCTCGACGAACGCTCGGCCCTGGCGCAGGAGGCGCTCGAAATCAGCGGCGGGGAGTTTCCAGATGCTGCCCTCGTCCTGCCAGCCGGTCCAGCCCTGAGAGAGCGTCACGACCTGCGGAAGGACCCCCAGTTCCTCGGTCTGGTGGATGTACTGCATCTGGGTGTCGATCGCGCGGTCGGGGCCGGGACTGTCGTGCACGTACCAGCAGTAGGCGAAGGTGTAGTCGAGCCCGAGGTCCTTCATGAGCTGGAGGTGCGCGGGGTCGGTCCCGCGGTACTCGCCCAGGAGGTACAGCCCTTCGAAGCCTTCCTCACGGCACGCCTCGCGCATGCGGTCAAACGCCGCGCGGACGGCCTCGACGCTCCCGAGGTCCTTCACCAGGAACTCCGGCCGGTAGATGAAGAGCACCGGCTTGCCGTCGACCTTGAGGTAGCTCTCGCGCTTGAAGAAAGTCTCGATCCAGTAGGGGAGCAGGTTCCCGAACAGGTCGGCTTCGTCGTCGACGCCGGACACGTCCGGACGCTGGTTCTCCCACATGATCGTCCAGCGCATGTCGTTCTCGTAGCGCGAGTGGAAGAGCCCCTTGGTGATGGCGCTCTCGAACATCGTCTCCACCGGGCCGCCCTGTGAGGTGCGGTACCAGCAGTAGATGAAGAAGTCGATCCCATGCTCGCGGGCCCACTTCGTCTCCCAGTCGGCGACCTCCGGGTTATCGGCGGAGTAGAAGCCGAGGGCGGGCGTGCGCTCCGGGTGCTTGCGGATCTGCGCCCAGAGGTCGGGCTTCTCGGCCTCCCACAGCGGGCAGTGATGCACGCCCACGAGAAGGGGGCTCTCGGCCGGCTCGGGCGGGGGGATGTAGCCCTCGCGTGGGCCGTCGTACGGGGGCAGGAAGCGCATCGGGAGCGTTCGCTCGGCGAGCGTTGCTCCGGCGGCTTCGACGGTGAGAGTCACGTCGCCGCGGAGGGGTCGGTCAGCCTCAATCACCCAGCGCAGCTCGGTGAGTTCGTCCGGCGCGAGCGTCAGGTGCGCCAGCGGGCCGGGTCGCGTGACGCGGAGGCCCTCCGGGCAGTCGAGGCGCGCCACGACGTCGAGCGCTTCGGCAGTGTCGTTCGCGAGCGCCATGACGACGGACATGGGTCTCCCCACGCGGGTCATGGGGCGCTCACAGATGAACTCCAGGATGCGAACCGAGGGAGCCATGGCGTCACTCTCCGGGGGCTGGGCCGTCACGGGCGCGGCGAGCAGAGCGGCGAGGAGCGGCATCAAGCGCGTGAATGTCTTCATGCGAGGGCTTTCCGCGCGGAGCCGCAGGCTCCTTGTCGGAGCGGAGCCCGGGACGAGAAGAGGCTCCCTCCCGCGCGGGCGTGAGGGAGCCTCTCTCCCTAACTCGGAATCGCCAGGCTATTCCGAGGCGGGCGCCGCGGCGGCGACCGGAGGCCTGACGACGTCTTCGGGGCGGTGGAGCTGATGGAAGGCCTCGGTGAGGAAGGAGGTCTCCTCCTCGGTCTGACGCGACCAGGTCAGCTTCGAGACGATGAAGATGACGGCGAACGCGACCGGTATCGAGATGATCGCCGGCTGATCGAAGGTCATGCGATCGCCGAGAGCGAGCTTCGCGATGACGATTCCGGCTGAGATGACCCCGCCGGAGATCATGCCGGCGAAGGCGCCCTTCTCGGTCATCTTCGGCCACCAGATCCCACAGACGAGCAGCGGGAAGAAGGTGCTCGCCGCCACCGCGAAGGCTTGCCCGACGACCCACGCGATGTTGAGATCGCGGAAGCTGAGCCCGATGGCGATCGCGACGGCGCCGCACCCGAGGACCGAGATCTTCGCGGCGGTGATCTTCTGCTTGTCACTCGCCTTGGGGCAGAGGATCTCTCCGTAGAGGTCGTGCGCGATCGCGGAACTCAGCGCGATCAGGAGGCCCGAGACCGTGGAGAGCAACGCCGCGATCGCGCCGGCGGCGACGAGAGCCTTGGCCCACTGGCCGGCCTGGGCGCTGGTGAGGAACATGAGGGAGTTCGGCGCCCCCTCGCCCGCCGCGTTGTAGAGCACCGCGTCGGGCCCGAGCACCATGCGCGCCCACACGCCCCAGATCGGAGTCGTGATGTAGAACACCCCGATGAAGACAAGCACCCATACCGTGGACCAGCGCGCTTTCGCGGCGTCGGGGTTCGTGTAGAAGCGCGCGAGAATGTGGGGCAGTCCGGCTGTGCCGCAGACGAGGGCGAGGATGAGCGAAAGGCTGAGGAAGAGGTTGTACTTCTTGAACGGCCGGATCCACTCGCTTGTGGTGGGGAACTTCGCGCGTTCCTTCTCGCTGAAAGCCGGCGCGCCTGTCGCCGTGCCTTGGCCGGGGCCCCCGCCCTCATCGCCGACAGCGCTGGTGACGACGCCTTGGTCGTTCTGCGCGATCGTCAGCAGTTCGGCGTACCCGTGGCGAGGCAGGAGAACCAGGAGGGGGGCGATCATCGCGACGATCATGATCCAGAACTGGATCATCTGCGTGATGGTGACGCCCGTCATCCCTCCAAAAGCGACATAGAGCGTGATGATCCCGCCGAGCAAGACCGTGCCGAGAACCCAAGGAAGTCCCGTGATGGATTCCATGAGCGTACCGACGCCGACCATCTGACCAAGAATGTAGACGCCTGAGATCACCGCGGTGGACAGGACGCCGGCGTAACGGAGCCGCTGCGAGCGGAAACGGCCCTCGCAGAAGTCCGGGATGGTGTACTTGCCGAAGCGGCGCAGAGGGCTCGCGATGAAGAGCAGGAGCAGAATGTAGCCCGCCGCGAAGCCCGTGGCGTACCAAACGCCGTCGAAGCCGCTCGCCCAGACCACGGCGGCGACGCCCAGGAAGGACGCGGCGCTGAGGTAGTTGCTCGAGATGGCGCTTGCGTTGGTGAAGACGCCGACGCTGCGTCCCGCGACCCAGTAGTCGCTGAGCGTCTTCGCCTTCCTCACCGAGTAGAGCCCCAGGAACATGGAGAGCGCGAGCACCGCTATCGCGGCCGCGAGCGGCAGGACCTCGATGCTACCCATTCACGACCTCCCGCTCCCAACGATTGGACAGCGCCGTATAGACGATGGCGATGACCCAGAACTCCAGATGGAAGATGACGCCCACCAGCAGCCACACAAAGGGGATGCCCAGCACGGACGTGAGCATGGCGTCGGGCGCCGCCTGATTGAGGATCGGGACGATGAACATGCTCGCGAGGAACAGAAACGCCAGGACGAGACTCAGCCTGAGTTGCTTGGCCTGCATCTGCGTGTAGGTCAAGTCGGCCTCCTTGAGATGGTCTCGGCGCCTTCTCCGCCCGCAACTGCGGCCGAGAGACGGCTCCGGGGTGGCCCGCGCACAGCGGGCCCAATTCCGTTAATCGCGTCACAATCCTGCTCCGCGTCTCCCCGGTGAACGATCTCCGTTGACGTAAATCATTAGTCTCCATATAATCAGCCACCATATGATATGGCGACAGATAATATGGAGCCTAATCAATGTTCACCGTGCTTCCTGAAGATGGGACCATCGCCGACCTCGCGACGACCGTGGCCGAGCGGTTCACGGATCGAGACGGCGAGAGCGTGATGTTCTTCCTGAGCGTCGCTCGGGCGACCGACGAACTCCGCAACGTGATCGAGGCGTGGTTCCGGGCGCACGGCGTAAGCCAGGGCAGGTTCGCGGTCCTGATGAGTCTCAGCCTGCGCCCCGACGAGGGCTTCACCCCAAGCGAGATCGCCGAGCGGGTCTCCAGCACGCGCGCCACGATCACCGGACTCGCGACGGGCCTGGAGCGCGACGGGTACGTCACCCGCGAGGCGGCGCCCGGCGACCGCCGGAAGGTGATCCTCAAACTGACGGACGCGGGAAGAGATCTGCTCGAGGCACTGGTTCCCGCGCATCTGAGGCGACTGGCGCATCTCCTGGCGAACGTCACGCCCGAAGAGCGCGCGACAACGATGTCCGTTGTGCAACGCATGCGAGCGGCCGCGCCGTCGCTGCCCGACTAAGGAGGGAAGAGCCGCAATGCACGTTCCTCTGATCGCGCTCCTCACGCTCTGCGCGCAAGGGGCGGCTACGGCCGAGGAAACCGCGCCCCCCGCAAGCTGGTCGCTCGCCGACTGCCTTCGCTACGCGGTGGAGCACTCCCCGCGCCTGGAGGCGGAGCGCTTCCGCCTGCTCTCGGCGCACGAAAGCGTGCGCGAGGCGGAAGCGGGCGACGACCTCCGCACCGGCCTGTCGGCGGGGCTCGACCACCAGTATCCGGAGATCGCGATCACGATCGGAGAAGGAGAGCGCATCGTCATCGCCCCGGCGACGCAGGCCACGCTCGCGGTGCAGGCGGCCCTCCCCATCGACATCTCGCATCTCTGGCGCTACACCCGCCAGGCGGCGAACCACTCGGAGAGCGCGCAGCGCGAACGCTACCGGCAAGCGCTTGAGCAGCTCCTTCTGGAAGTCACCACGGCCTACTACCAGACGCTTGCGGCGAAGTCGGCCGTGCGAGCGGCGGCGGCGGGCGTGGGCGCCTCCGAAGGCGAGGTCCGCCGGGTGGAGGCCCGCGCGCGCGCCGGTTCCGCACTCGATGTGCAGGTGGCGATCGCCGAGTCGGATCTGGCCTCTGCCAGAGAGAGTCAGGCTCGGGCGGAAGGGCTCGCAACCGACGCCGGAGCGCGGCTCGCGACCTTGCTCGGACTTCCCGCCGACGAGCCTCCGGCGCTCGTGGACGCGCCTCTCGAACTTGAGACGGCTCTCACATGGGACGAGGCGCGCGAAGTCGCGCTGAAGGAGCGACCGGAACTCTCGGCGCTCGAACAGGCCGCGCTCGCGCTCGGAGCGTCCGCGAGCGCGATCCGAGCCCAGACCAAACCGAGCCTCGCGCTCACGGCGGGTGGAGTCCTCCAGAACCCGCCGAGCGGCCTTGGGAGCCCGTCGACGGTGACGGCCGGACTCTCCTTCTCCTGGCCCATCGGAGGTAATGGCTCCGCACGCGCCTCCGCGCGCCGCGCGGAGCGTGACCGCGACGCTCTGCTGCAAGACCTCGCGGACACGCGCCTCCTGATCGAGAACCAGGTTCAGGCCGTTCTGACCCGCCTGGGGACTCTCGTGGAGACGCTCGCGGCCGACGAGGCCGCTCGGGCCGAGGCGGAGCGCGTGCTGCACGCGACGCGCGCTCGCCGCGAAGCCGGCCTGGCGAACGCGCAGGACGTTGCCGCCGCGGAGGCGCTCTTGGTCGCGGCCGAGGCGCGGATCCACCGCAACCGGTGCGACCTCTCGATCGCTCGCGCGGAGTGGGCGCGCTGTCTCGGTGTTCTGAGCAGGATCACCATTCCCGAACTCGCCGGAAGCGCGGCTGAGGAGGAACGGCCATGAAGAGCAAGCTGAACCGCATCATCCCCGCAGTCATCGCGCTCGTTGTCGTGGGCGGGGCGATCGCGTTCTTCGCGACGCGTGGGAACGCCACGGCGGACGAGTCGCGCGTGAAGGGCAGCGGGACCGTCGAAGCGACCGAGATCGGCGTCGCGGCCCAATCGACGGGGCAGATCGTGACGCTTCTCGTGGACGAGGGCGGCGAGGTCCAGGAGGGCGACGTGATCGCGGAACTCGACCACTCCATCCTGGATGCGGACCTCCGTCGGGCCGAGGGCGCCGCGTACGCGGCGCGCATGCAGCTTGCCGAACTCGCGCGGGGAGCGCG
The DNA here is from genome assembly GCA_964497385.1 of uncultured Armatimonadia bacterium. Classification (GTDB taxonomy): domain Bacteria; phylum Armatimonadota; class Zipacnadia; order UBA1398; family UBA1398; genus CAZCER01. The sequence continues at coordinate 6,234 of CAZCER010000001.1, forward strand.
CTCCGAGGAAGTGCGGGCTCGGGCGGCCGTGCTTCAGGAGGCGCTCGCGGGGCTCGAGGGCGCGCGGTCGGCAAGCCAGATCGCTCAGGAGGCGTACGAGCGGCCTCACGAGTACCAGGCGGCGCTGGACCAGGCGCGCACGCAGGCGGCCGTGGCCGAGGCCCAGGTTGCTCTCACCACCGCGCAGCAGTCGGAAGCGCTGGCGGGCGCCCGCAGCCAGGAGATCACGGCGGCGGAGGCCGCGCTCGCGCAGACGGCGGCCGCGCTGGCGGGGGCGGAGGCGGAACTCGCGCAGGCGGAGCGCGCCTACGCGGCTCGGGAAGCGGCCACGACGGAGATCGCCGGGGCTCGGACGCAGCTGGCGGTGAGTCGTGCGTCGGAGCGGGCGGCGGCGGCTCGGCAGGACCTGGTGAACGCGCCTCCTCGGCCGGAGCAGCGCGAGCAGCTCTCCCAGAAGGTGATCGCCTCCCGCGCGCAACTGAATCTCGCCGCCGATAGCTTGGCGCGGGTCGAACGCCTGCACGCGGAGGACGCGGCCACCGAGCAGGAACTGGACGCGGCGCGGACCGAGCACGATGCGGCGCTGGCAAGCTTCCGCGCGGCCGAGGCGGCGCTGGGCGACCTTGACGCCGGAGCCCGGGAGATGGAGCGCGACGAGGCGGCCTCCGCGGTCCAGCAGGCGCGTGCGGTCGTGGAGGGCGCGGAGACCGCCGTGGGCAACGCCGAGCATGAGCGGGAGGCGTCGCTCGCGAGCGCCCGCCAGCAGCTGGAGCGGGCCCGGGCCGCGGTGCAGAGCACCCGACACGCGCGCGACCAGGCGGCCGCCCAGGTGGACCTCATCAAGGCGGGGACGCGCGACGAGCGGCTTGCCCAAGCTCAGGCCGGGGTCGAGAGCGCCGGGAGCGCGCTCTCGGGAGCCGAACTCGCCGTGGCGAACGCGAGCGGAGCGCACGCGGATCGGTTCCCGCTGAGGCAACAGCTCGAGGCCGCGAAGCAACAGCGAAACATGGCGGAGGCGAAAGTGCAGGCGGCGCGGGCCCAGCTCGATCTGGCGTTGGCCGGCAACACCGACGAGACGATCGAGATGGCTCGCGGGAAGACGATGGAGGCGGAAGCCGCGGCCGAGGCCGCGGCGGAGCGCGTCGAGGACGCTTACATTCGCGCGCCTCGCGCGGGTACGGTGACCGACGTCGTGCTCCGTGAGGGCGAGATGGTGTCGCCCGGTTCGATCGTTGTGCGGATGATGGACCTCTCGAACCTGACGGTCCGCATCTACTTGCCGACAAGGCATTTCGGCCGCGTGGTGCTGGGCGCGGACTGCACCGCCTACGCGGACGCCTACCCCGAGAAGGGCTACCCGGCGCGCATCACGGCGGTGAGCGACGAGTCGGAGTTCACGCCGAAGAACACGCAGACCGTTGAGGAGCGCGTGAAGCAAGTTTTCTGGGTGAAGGTTGACGTCGGCGACGGGCTTGGGGAACTCAAGCCGGGAATGCCCGCGGACGTCGTGATCGAGACGGGAGACGCGGCGTGAGCCCGTCCGAAGGATCGCCCAGAGGGCCGGAGCGGATAAGGCTCCGGCCGACGACGAAAAGCGCGGCGGCGCTGCACGACGCCATCGGAGACGGGTTCCGGACGGGGCGCGTGATCCGATGAACCCTTCGCCCGCGATTCAAGCGGACGATCTTCGCAAGCGCTTCGGCGACGTGCGGGCGGTCGACGGTGTGAGCCTGGAGGTGCGCGCCGGGGAGATCTTCGGGCTCATCGGTCCGGATGGCGCCGGCAAGACGACGATGATGCGGATGCTCTGCGGGGTGCTCCGCCCGGACGGCGGGTCGGCGACCGTAGCGGGACGGGACGTGATCCGGAGGCCGGAGGACGTGAAGCGTCGGATCGGGTACCTGTCGCAGGCGTTCTCTCTGTACGGCGACTTGACGGTCGAGGAGAACATCGACTTCTGCGCCGACCTCTACCTGACGCCGCGCGGCGAGGTGGCGTCGCAGAAGGAGTCCATGCTGGCCCTGACGGACCTGGCGCGCTTCCGCACGCGCCAAGCCCGGAGGCTCTCGGGCGGCATGAAGCAGAAGCTCGGGCTCATCTGCGCGCTGATCCACCGCCCGGAGGCGCTGATCCTCGACGAGCCGACCACGGGCGTGGATCCGATCTCGCGGAGAGACTTCTGGCGCATCCTTGCGGACCTGCCGGCTCAAGGGGTCACGGTGATCCTGAGTTCGCCCTACATGGAGGAAGCGGCCCGGTGCCACAGGCTTGCGCTCATGCACCGCGGGAAGCTTCTGGCCACGGGCGCCGCCTCGGAGCTGCAAGAGCGGGTTCACGGGGCCGTCATCGAAGTGGTGACGCCCGAGGTGCGCGCCGCGCGGAGGGTGCTCGGCGGCTGCGAGGGAGTGCTCAGCCTCACGCCGTTCGGAGACGCTCTGCACGTCCGCATCGATCCCGCGCGGACCTCGACGGAGCGCCTGGAGGCCGCGCTGGCCGGCGCGGGGCTTCCGTGCTTGGAGGCCCATCCGATCGAGGCCTCGCTCGAGGACGCGTTTCTGGAACTGGTCGGAGCGGAGGAAGGCGCGTGAACGACGGCTTCGCCATTGAGACGCGGGGACTCACAAAGCGCTTCGGCGACTTCGTGGCCGTGGATTCCATCGACCTTGCGGTGCGCACGGGGGAGATCTTCGGCTTTCTCGGGCCGAACGGGTGCGGGAAGTCCACCACGATCCGCATGCTGTGCGGCCTGCTGCAACCGACCTCCGGAGAGGCGACGGTCGCGGGCATGAACGTGCGGACCGAGGCCGAGCGCATCCGGGCCGTTCTCGGGTACGTCGGCCAGTTCTTCTACCTCTACGGGGACCTTACGGTCGAGGAGAACATGGACCTCTACGGCGGGGTGTACGGCGTGCCGGCCAGGAGGCTTCCGGAGCGCATCGACTACTGGCTCCAGCGGCTGACGCTCACGGAAGCGCGCCGAACGCTGGCGGGGTCGCTCTCGACGGGGATCCAGCGCCGCCTCTCGCTTGCCTGCGCGGTGCTGCATGAGCCTTCCGTTCTCTTGCTCGATGAGCCCACAAGCGGGGTCGATCCGGCCTCGCGCAGGGACTTCTTCGAGGTCATCGCGGAACTCTCGGACAAGGGCACGACCGTCTTGGTCACGACGCACGTGATGGACGAGGCCGAGCGCTGCAACCGGCTCTCACTGATGAACCGAGGACGCCTCCGAGCCCTGGGCGCGCCGAGCGAGATCCGCGCGATGAGCGGGGGCGGCTACTACCGCCTGCCGACCGGCAACCTGCGCCTCGCCGTGGAACTCGCGGACGGCCACCCGTCGGTCCTGGACGCCTATCCGTACGGAGGCGATCTACAGGTGCAACTCGCCGCCGACGACCTCGAAGCCGCGCGCGGAGTGTCGGCGTGGCTCGCGGAGCGAGGCGTCGACTGCGGCGAGCCGACGCCTGTGCGCCCGACGATTGAGCACACGTTCATTCGTTTCCTGGGCGAAGAGGGGGCGGAGGAGTGATGCGGCGCCTCGGAGCGATCGCTCGGAAGGAATCGCTGCACATCGTCCGCGACGTGCGGAGCCTCATCGCGGCTCTCGCGTTTCCGGTCATCCTGCTGCTTCTCTACGGCTTCGCGGTGGACTTCGACCTGAACGTTCTGACCTTCGCCGTGGTCGATCACGATCACACGCCGGCGTCGCGCCGGCTCATCGAGGCGATCTCGACGACGGACGGCTTCGTCAACGTCGGGTCGCTCGAGTCGGCGGAGCAGACCGAAGACCTGTTCGAACGGCGTGAGGCCATGGCCGTCTTCGTGATCCCGCGAGGCCTGGAGACGGCCCTCAAGGCGCGCGAGCCCGTCGAGGTGCAGGTGCTGGTGGATGGGGCGAACTCGACCATCGCCGCGACGGCCGCCACCTATCTGCAGACCGGGATCGAGTCGCTGGGGCGAACGCTGATCCTTCGGGAAACGCGAGCGATGGGGCTGCCGGAGTCGCTGCTCCGGCCGGCGATCGACGCACGGGTGCGGGTGCTCTACAACCCCGACCTGGAAAGCCGGGTTTTCCTGGTGCCGGGCCTTATCGCCATCATTCTCATGCTGATGTCAGCGGTCCTGACCTCGGGCATTGTGGTGCGGGAGCGTGAACGAGGGAGTTTCGAGCTGCTGGCCTCCAGTCCCGTTTCGGCCGTGGAGATCGTGGTGGGGAAGCTTCTGCCGTACGTGGCGCTCTCGGCCATCGACATCGTGATGGTCGTCGCCGCCGGGTGGTTGGTGTTCGGGGTCGAGGTGCGCGGGAGCCTCTTGCTGCTGTTCGGGGTCTCGACCTTGTTCGTCGCGTCCGCGCTCTCGCTCGGGCTCTTGTTCTCCTGCATGGCCCGAACTCAGCAATCGGCGTTTCTCGCTTCCTTTGTGGCGACGGTGCTCCCGACGATGCTTCTCTCGGGGTTCGCGTTTCCGGTGCGAAACATGCCCGCGCCGCTGCAGTGGTTCGCGCAGATCGTCCCGGCAACGCACTACATCCCGGTCGTGCGCGCCATCATCCTGAAGGGCGCCGGGATGGATGTGATCGCGGGCCGGGTCGGGATCCTGGCCGCGCTCACGGTCGTGATCGTGTTCCTGGCGGTTAAGGGCTTCCGCAAGACGCTGTAGGAAGGCGCTTGGGAGCGCGCGGCCGCGCCCCATGGGAAGAAGACCATGCGACTGAGGAAGATCCTCCAAAAAGAGGTCAGGCAGTTCCGGCGGAACGCGTACATGGTTCGGATGGCGCTGTTCGTGCCGATCATGCAGGTCCTGCTTCTCTCCTACGCGGCGAACACCGACGTCTTCGACGTTCCGGTGGCGGTCTGTGACGAGGACCAGACGGCGCAGAGCCGCGAGTTCATCGAGCACATCGTGAACACCTCGACCTTCGACCTCGTCGGCTACGAGATCGGGCCGGACAGTCTCCAGCGGCAACTGGACCTGGGCCGGGTGGAAGTCGGGATCCACGTGCCTCCGGGCTTCTCGCGGGACGCCCAGCGCGGCGAAGCCACGGTGCAGATCCTCGTGAACGGCGCCGACTCGACCACCGCGGTGGCGGCCGCCTCGTACGCGGCCGCGTCGGCCGCCGCCTACAACCAGACGATCTCGGAAGAGCGCGCCAACCGCGCCGGGATCCGAGTGCGGACTCCCTCGATCTCGGCGGCGACGCGCGTGTTCTACAACCCGGACCTCCGGAGCATGTGGTTCATGGCGCCCGGGGTGATGGCGATGGTGCTCGTGATCCTGATGCAGAACTTCTCGGCGCTGTCGGTCGCGCGCGAGCGGGAACTCGGGACGCTCGAGCAGATCTTCATGAGCCCCGCTCGCTCCTGGGAACTCCTGCTCGGGAAGCTCATCCCGCTCGGGGTTGTGGGGATGATCGACGCGTTGGTGGCCGCCTGCATCGTCGTCTTCGTGCTCGGCGTGCCGTTCCGCGGAAGCGCGCTTGCGCTCGCGATCGCGACGGTCGTGTTTCTCCTGGCGAGCCTCGGGATCGGCCTGCTGGTCTCGACCATCTCCGCGAACCAGCAGCAGGCCCAGATCACGAACTTCTTCCTGATCTTCCCGTCGACGCTTCTCTCCGGCTTCATCTTTCCGGTCGAGAATCTGCCGTCGTGGCTCCATTGGGTGAGCACGGTCGTGCCCCTGACGTACTACCTGGAGGTGATCCGCGGAGTGTTCCTGCGGGGCTCGGGGCTCGAGGTGCTGTTCGTGAAGCAGATCGTCCCGATGTTCGCGCTCGCGATCGTCTACTTCGGGATCGGGGCGCTCCACTTCCGGAAGAGGCTGGACTGATCGAGGTCGGCGGAGCGCGCTACGGCTCGGCCGGCGCCTGCGGGAGGGGGCCGGGAAGCTTCTCGGTCACTCGGACGATCTCGAGCGGAGTCGTCGTCTCGCCCATCACCAGGTCGGCGGTCTCGCCCACGCGCTTGCCGAGAAGCGCCTGGCCCACCGGGGCGCGATACGAGACAACCGACTCGGACCAGTGGCTGTCGCCTTCGCCGAGAAGCCAGATGGCGCGCTCCTCGCCCGTTGCGCCGTTGCGATACGTGACCTCCGTGCCGGGCGTCGCGACGCCGTCCACGCGTTCGAGGTCCTCGATGAAGAGCGCGGCCGCGAGCGCCCTCTGGGTGCTGTCCATCGCCGCCTTGAGCATCCCCTGCTGTCCGCGCGCGGCGTCGTAGTCGGCGTTCTCGGAGAGGTCCCCGAGTTCGCGGGCGGCCTTGAGTTCCTTGAGCACGGTCTCCATTTCGGCGCGCATCGCGCGCATCCGCTGCTGCAGGAGGTCGTAGGTGCCGCGGGTCATCAGGGTGACGCGCTCGTTGCGCTCGGGCGGGAGGTCCGCCTCGTCCTCCATAGGGGGCTCTCGGCCGGGCAGCAGTTCCACGAGGGCGGTCCAACCCGCCTGCGTGAGGAGCGCCTCCACGGCGTCCGCGCCCTCACCCTCACCAAGCGCGCGGAGCGTGAGTCCGAGCTTCTGATAGGCGGAGCCTTCGGGGATGGGCGTGTCTTGCAGGAGCTGGGCGAGCGTCGAACCGGGCGCGATCAGCTTGAGGGCGTCCGACATGGCCTTCGCGGGCGCCGAGCGGGTCAGCGCGGGTCCGATGGTGACGAGCAGCGACCATGGATCGGGCTGGCGGCCGTTCAGGTCCTCCCACTTGCCAAGAATCTCCTGGACGATCAGCACCGCGGAGGCCGGCGCGAGCTTCGAGGCCATGAGCGTGCCCAGGGCGGCGCGAAGTTCCGTGCCGGCTCGATCGAGCAGCGCCCTCCAGGCCGTCTCGCGCACCGCGGGGCAGCGCGAGGAGAGCGCGCCGCACGCGGCCAGTTCCCATTGCTCACCCTCGAGCGCGAGCCCGAGCACGGCGGCCTGGCACTCATCCTCGGTGAGAGACGTGACGCCGACTCCGGCCTCGACGCATTCGTCGGCCACCGCGACCCAGTCGCGATGGCGCTCGGGGAGCCACTTCTCGAGAAGCGGCAGCGCGGCGAGGCGACCATCTTTGGCGCGCTCCTCGGGCAAAGCCATCGCGAGGCGATCGGCGTAGATGCGGCGGGCCTCCTCTTGGGCTTCGGGATGCTGCTCGAGGAGCTTCAGGATGGTGCGCGCGGCCTTCTTCAGGCTCCAACGCGGGTTGTAGACGGGCAGGAGCGAACCGTTCTGGGGCTCCTCGTCCTCGTCGTCGGCTTCGCGCAGTCGCACCGTGTCTCGGAAAGCCTGCGTGTGGTCCACGCGCGGATCGGCGTCGAAGCGGTCGCGCGCCTTCTTCCACCAGGCGGCCCAGCCCTTGGCGGGCACGACGCGATCAAAGAGGACTTCCTTGATCTCCTTGTACGTCGCCTCTCCGCCGCGCTCGACCAGGGCGCGCACGACCACCGCCACCGGATCCTCGGCCAACTCGCGCTCGATGCCGTCCGGGTCGTCGAAGTAGGCGACGGTCACGAGCGTGTCGGGGACGATGACGAGCGCCCGCTCGGCGATCTCGAGCGCGATGCGATGCCCGGGCTTGTCCTTGAAATCCACGGTCAGGAAGGTGCCGTCATGGGCGGTGACCTTGCCAATGCCCCAGTCGCGGTTCAGGACGTGGGTGCCGGGGAGCATGCTGCCCGAGAGGACCTTGGTGAGAGCGTCCATCCTCTTGAGGGCCTCCGCGATGGGCACGGACGGGTCGGGCAGGCGCGAGGCCTCGATGAGGCCACCCACCGCCGCCGCTCCGCCCATGGCGTCAGTGAGGCACTCCACATAGAGCTTGCGGATGTCCGGGTTGCCGTGGCCGCTGTCGAGAATGGCTTTGAAGGCGTCGGAGAGTTCGCGGTGCAGGCCTGCCTCGCGCAGACGGGGCAGCGAGAGGTCGAGGGTGACCTCAAGCAAGTCGCCCTTGCCGCCCGCGGCCATCGTCGGGAAGGTCTCCACGAGGGAAAGAAGGACGCCGCGTTGCTCGGTCTCAAGCACCCGGAGCAGCGGATCCTCGGCGGAGTCCGCGGCGTCGATGGCCATGAAGCCGACGAAGGCTTTGATCGCGAGGCGGTCGCCCTTGGCCTTGTTCCCGGCGGCGTCGGCCCGCTGGCACTCCCACCAACGGAGTTCGGGCGCCTCGGGGCAGCGCTCACGGCAGTAGGCGACATCCTCGGCGAGCACGTCCTCATTCAGCTTCGCGCCTATCTTCAGGAGGAGTTCCACGAACCGGTGGTCTTCGCGATTCGCGAGCCCTCTCCGAGCGACCCAGCGGGCGGCCTCGATGAAGTTGGAGGAGAGGAGGGAGCGCGCGAGGAGGAGGAACGTCGTGGCCGCGGCCGGCTTCTGGTTCATGCGCTCTTGGATGAGGCCGGCGGCGAGGCGGGCGGTGAGGGCCTTCTTGACGATCTTGAGCGCCTCATCGACCATGCCGGCGAGAGGCCCGAGCCGATCGTTCTCGGCGGCGTCGGCGACGGCGGCCTCGATCGCCTCGACCTCGCTGACGGGGAACTCGTCGAGTTCCTGCCGCAGGAGGTACGGGCGAGTCAGCAGCTCGGCCGGCGCCGGCCTGCTTTCGGACAGGTCGCCCTCTTGGGCCGCGCCCTCGGCCGTGTCAGGTGCGCTCATCGAGTGGGTACCGCCTCTCGGGATGCATCGGGGTGGACGGCGGGCCTGCCGCCGCCGGACAGCGCGCACCAAGGTTGCCGCGCGGCCGGGGGAGTGTCAAGGACGCGTTCGGGCGCTGTCGCCGTACGCCTTGACGCCGTTGGGGGACTAGGGGACAATACGCATCCGCGCCGAGTCGTTGGCGCGTGGGCGAGACCGGCGCCCCCTTCGTCTAGTGGTCAGGACGACAGGTTTTCATCCTGTAAACAGGGGTTCGATTCCCCTAGGGGGTACCACAGTGTGGGCGGGTAGCTCAGTCGGCTAGAGCGTCTGGTTTACACCCAGAAGGTCGTGGGTTCGAGCCCCTCTCCGCCCACCACTTCCCCACTTCCGGCTTCCGAGGCGGTCCTCGCCCATCCCGGAGACGCGAATCGGGCCCCCAACCGCGCGTTCCGGCCAGGGGCCCGTTGCTTTGCGCGGATGGAGCGCCTACTCGGCAGGCCCCAGCAGCTCGGAGAGCGCCTGCTCGAGGGCAGGACCACGCGCCTCCGCCATGTGGATGGTCCCGTCCTTGTCGATAAGGAACACAGCCGGGATCGAATGGATGCGCCACAGATCGGCGATCTCGGCGTCCCAGAAGCCCTCGTCGCAAACCTGCCGCCAGCTCACGTCCGGGTTCGCCTGCAGAAAGGTCGTCAGATCGCCGAGGGTCCTGTCGAGACTGACGCCCACGATCTCGAAGCCCTTGTCATGGTACTTCTTATAGGCCGCGATAACGTTCGGGAGTTCCGCCTTGCACGGCCCACACCACGTCGCCCAGAAGTCGAGCAATACCACCTTGCCCTTGTAGTCGGAAAGCTTGAACGTCTCGCCGGCTATGTCGGTGGCCTCGAAGTCGAGGGCCGGGTTTCCGGCGGAGAGGTAGACCTTCGGGGTGAACTCCTCCGTGGTCTCAGCGAACTCAATCGCGTCGCCCATCGGGCTGGCGCCAACCAGTCGGTAGCCCTTCCCGCCGAACTCGAACGGCTCGTTCGCGAGGTAGAACTCCGCCGAGGCGGTGTCGGCCTCGAGTTTCCCGTCCGCGTTCCGGTCGACGATGACGGCGCCTCCCGCCCGAGCGTCCGGGGTCGCCGGCGTGGCGTCGTCGAAGAGAGCGTTCGAGTTGTCGTCCGTGAGAACGACCTTGACGGTCGTTCCGCCAATCTCCACATCGCCCGCGCGCACCGTGGTCGTGTAGAAGAACACGAGGCCCGCGCGGCGGTCGGTCTCGGGAGCCTTCGCGAGCAGGTCGGTGAGCGTCTCCACGGCGGCGTCCGCGGGCGGCTGCGGGACAGGGTTGAAGCGATAGAGCTGCAGGCCGAACGGAAGTGTCCGCTCCGCGCCATCGACGCTGTAGCTCACCTGGATCTCCGCGGAGCCGGCAATGGTGCGCTCGACCACGCCCGACCAGACGGGACCGTTGTCATTGGTGAGGTCCTCGTCGTTGTTCAAGTCGACCCAGAGGGCCGAGTGGACCTTGAGATCCTCGCCGATGAACTCGTCGAGGACCACCGCAACCGAGGAGTCCGCGCCATTGCCGAGGGTGAGCGCGGCGTACTTTGGGGCGCCGGTGTAGGCGGGCTCGGCGGCCAAGGTCTCCGCCGGGGCGGCTCCGAGCGGGGCGGAGGCTGGCATGTAGTACCGGACGCCCGCCTCGCCTCGAGCAACCAGTTCTAGAGGGCCGGCCGAAGCGGCGCACGCGAGAACGATCAAGAAGAGAACGGATAACGGGGGCACGCACCTCATCGCGAGTGTCTCCTTCGTGACGCTGGGGATGCGACCGAGGCATCTAGGATTGGCGCGCGGTCGCTCGGAGCAATAGTTCCAGCAAGCAAGGGCGCGACCTTCGACTCCGCGCGGCGGGGCGGTCGGGGGAGCGTTCCATGCGGCCGTTCGAAACGGCCCTCGCTCCTCTCACTTCACGATTCGTCGGACCGCCGGCTCTTCCGGCGCGGCGCCTTCGGCGGCATGCTCACCCTCGCCGCCGGCCTCCTCGCCTCCGTGGCCGCCTTCGCCTTCGCCTGCGGTCGACTCGGACTCCGAGCCGCCGCCCCAGGCCTCACGCAGCGCCTGCTTGGCTTCCTCCGTCACCCCGGGGCAGTTGCCGAGATCGAGCGTCAGGATGGTGGCGTTCTCGGTGAGGGCGGTGAGAGCCTCATCGGTGATGGCCGTGCCGGAGAGGTTCAGATTGGTAAGAGCCGTCATGCCCGCGAGATGGGCGAGGCCCGCGTCGGTCACGCCGGTGCGGCTGAGATCGAGATGCGTCATGAACGTGAGCCCCGCCAGGTGGGCGAGACCCGCGTCGGTGACGCCGGTGTTCTTGAGCTGGAGCGTGCTGAGGTTCAGGAGCCGGGCGAGGTGCGGCATGCCCGGGTCGCCGACGTCGGTGCTGGTGAGGTTCAGCGTGTTCAGGCCGCGCAGTTGGGCCACATGGGCGAGACCGGCGTCCGTGACGTCGGTGTAGCTGAGGTCGAGCTTGGTGAGGCCGACGTGGGGCGCGAGGTGGGCGAGGCCAACGTCGGTCACCTGCGTCGCGCGGAGGTTGAGTTCGGTCAAAGCGGTGAGTGCGCGGAGGCTCTCGAGGCCCGCGTCGCTGATCCGCGTATTGAAGAGGTCCAGGCGAGTGAGGCCGGTGAGCTGCCCGACCGCGGCCATGCCCGCGTCGGTGAAGCCGGGACCGCTGAGGCGCAGCACCGTGAGATTGGTGAGCCCCGCGATCCGCGCGAGGCCGGCGTCGCTCGTCGTGGTCGCCCCGAGTTCGAGCGTCCTGAGGTTCGTGAGGTTGGTGAGCTGGCCGAGGCCCGCGTCGGTGATCCCGCTCCCGTCGAGCGTGAGGTCCGTGAGGCCGGGCAGCGCGGCGAGCGTCTCGAGGCAGGCGTCCGTGACGCCGGTCTGCGAAAGCTTGAGCGTGGCGAGACCCGTGAGGCCGGAGAGCGAGGCCACGCCCGCGTCCGTGACCTGGGCGCAGTAGTTGAGGTCCAAGGCCGTGACGTTCGGGAGTTCGGCGAAGTCGGTGGCGAGCGTCCCGAGGGCTTCGTCATCGAACGACTTGGGGGTGGAGGGCTGCAGCTTGACCTCCTGTCCGGCCGCGATCTCAACGGCGCCGGGCGTGGTCATGAGCTTCTCCCACTCCGCCTCGGGATCGTCGCCCGCGCGGACGGACACGGAGAGCTTGAGTTCGGTTTCGACCGCGCCGCCCGGCAGAAGCGAGGCGACGCCGCTCTCGCCGCTCTCCGCGCCCTCGTCCTTCTTGCCCCTGCCGCAGCCGACCACGAGCACGAGCGCTAGAATGAGGCCGAGGCAGATCCAGCGTCGAGCCATGCGCTTCCCTCCGTCCGGCGGCGCCGCGTCCCCGCCCCGCGCGACGCCGGTCTCAGACCCTCTTTACCGCCCCGCCCCGCCTTGACCTCCAACGGCCGCCGGTGTATCACCAAAGTGCGGAAGCCCTTACTTCAAGCACGATCGGGACTTCACACCACTCCAATAGACACCCCGAAAGCCGGGAGGTACGCCCTATGTCCGTCGAGAAATCAACCTGGACCAACAAAGTCGGGCTCGCGCGCATGCTCGAGGGCGGCGTCATCATGGACGTCACCACCGCCGAGCAGGCGCGCATCGCCGAGGAGGCCGGCGCGCAGGCCGTGATGGCGCTCGAGCGCGTGCCCGCCGACATCCGCGCTCAGGGCGGCGTGGCGCGCATGTCCGACCCCGAGATCATCCTGGCGATCCAGGAGACCGTGAGCATCCCCGTCATGGCCAAGTGCCGCATCGGCCACATCGCCGAGGCGCGGATTCTGGAGGCTCTCAAGGTCGACTTCATCGACGAGAGCGAGGTCCTCACCCCCGCCGACGAGCAGTTCCATGTCAACAAGCACGACTTCGCCGTCCCGTTCGTGTGCGGGTGCCGGACGCTCGCCGAGGCCTGCCGCCGGATCGGCGAAGGCGCCGCGATGATCCGGACCAAGGGCGAGGCCGGGACCGGCGACATCGTCGAGGCCGTGCGTCACATGCGCTCGGTCATGGCCGACATCCGTCGTGTGCAGTCGATGCCGCTCGAGGAAGTCATGGCCTTCTCGAAGGAGATCGGCGCCCCGTACGACGTGCTCATCCAGGTCCGCGAACTCGGCAAGCTCCCCGTCCCGAACTTCGCCGCGGGCGGGGTCGCCACTCCCGCGGACGCGGCGCTGATGATGACCCTCGGGGCCGAGGCCGTCTTCGTCGGCTCGGGCATCTTCAAGTCGAACGACCCCGCGCGGCGGGCGAAGGCGATCGTCGACGCGGTCGCCTACTGGGACGATCCCGCGCGGCTCGCGGAGATCTCCAAGGGCCTTGGCGCACCCATGTCCGGCGTCGCGGTCGGGAGCATGTCCGAGGGCTCCCGCATCGCCGGGCGCGGCTGGTAGGCCCGAGGAGGACCGTCCCACGTGACCATCGGCGTGCTCGCCCTCCAGGGCGACATAACCCCTCATGTACAAGCCATCGAGCGCCTCGGACACACGGCCGTGCGCGTGCGGTATCCCGAGGCGCTCGAGGCTCTAGACGCCCTGATCCTCCCCGGCGGGGAATCGACGACCATCGGCATGCTGCTCGAGCGGTGGGGCCTTGTGGATCCTCTCAAGCGGCGCGTGGCCGAGGGCCTGCCCGTATGGGGCACCTGCGCGGGCGCGATTCTTCTCGCGAAGCGGATCGAGGGCTCCGACCAGCCAACCCTCGGACTCATGGACATCGTCGTCGAGAGGAACGCCTACGGGCGGCAGGTCGACAGCTTCGAAGCGCCGCTCCGGATCCAGGGGCTCGATGAGCCGGTGAACGGGGTCTTCATCCGGGCGCCCGTCATCACCGCGGTGGGCGACGGCGTCGAGGCGCTCGCCACCCACGAGGGGCGCGTCATCGCCGCCGCGAGCCGGCGGCTCTTCGTCACGACCTTCCACCCGGAACTCACCGACGACACGCGCGTACTGGGGCTCTTCCTCAAGCGCTGCGCGTCATAGCGGCCAGTCGGGGCTGCGTCCGTCGGCCCGTCCGGAACCGCGCGCCCTGTAGACCCTCTCGCACCCTCTCGGAGGCCGATGAGGCATGGAATCCTCCAAGTGGCGCGGAAGCAGGAAGCGCTCCCTGATTGGGCGTATATTACGAGCACAGCTGAGGGGCTCCTCACTGAACCCACCATCAGCCATCCCCCCCCCAGACCCAGACACCTACAGTGAGGAGCCCCACCCTTCTTCCTCCGAGATGGGCTCTCCTGAACGCGACGCGTCGACCGACCTGTCGGGGGCTATCCGCTGGCCTCGATGATGTTGGCGTCGTGCGACGCGAGGACGGTGTGGCCGGGGCGAACCACGAGGAAGTCGTCCGGGTCCCAATCGCCGGCGAACAGGGCTTCGATCAGTCGCGGGTCGCCCTTCAGGAAGTCGCAGGTCCAGCCGAAGTAGTCGGCGCACTCCTTGGTGTAGGCGCGGTGTCTCCGGCCGTCGGCGATTCCCAGGTCGACATAGGCGGCGTTCTTGTAGTTCTTCACCCAACCGCCCTCGGTCATCTCCATGATGTAGCGCCCGTTCTCCTCGCCGTACTCCTCGATGTAGGCCTCAAGCGAGCGTTCGTACCGTTCACGTCCGGGCTGCGTTCCGGTGTCGATCCAGCCCGCGGTGTACCAGTAGGTGCCTGGATGGTCGCGGAAGTACTCGGCGTAGCGCTGACGGGAGCCGAGAAAGAGGGTGATGCAGTCGTGCGCCCTGGGCACGACCAGGGGGACCGATCCCGCTCGAACGCCCTGAATGCCGTTGCTGCAGAGGCCGTAGACGATGAGCACCGCATCGATGTCCGTGGGAGCGGCGTCGATCGCGGCCTGAAGGGTGACGCGCAGGCGGTCGGGTTCGTTGTGGAGGCCTTGCTCCAGGAACGCGATGGTGATCTCGTGCGGGGACGGCTCGCCGAAGGTTAGGCACTCCTGACGGAGCACGTCGCAGGCGATGGCATGGTAGCGTGCGATGGTCGAATCCTCACTTCGTACGGACAACGGCGACGTAGTCGCGCGCGTTCTCCGCGCCACGGTGGAAGAGCACGCACGTGATCGCGCTCCCCACATAGTCGGATGACGATCCCTCGGGGGCCTTGACCTCGAGGGTGATCTCGACGTACTCGTGCTCGGCCGGGCGGCGCTCGGGGTCGGCCGCCACCGTGCCCTCCAGGGCCGGCAGCCGTACGCCCTCGGGCGAGGTCAGGAGCGCGGCGCTCAGCGGCTCCGAGGTCTGAAGCCTCGGATTCACCAGCCGCGGCGCGTCGCCGCCCAACGCCACGCCCTCGGGCAGTCGGACGGAGAGCGCGAAGCCGTTCACCGCGAAGCTCGCGGTGTTCGCGAGGCTGATCCGAAGATCCATACGCCGCGAACCGACGATCACCACGTGCTTCGACCAGTCGAATGCGGCGTCGAGGCGCACCTGCGCGTACAGTTTACCGTACCGGGAAAGCACGTCGGCGTTCGCATTGCCGACGAAGACCGTTCGGTCGAGGGTGACGACGTCCGCGCCCTCCACGCGTTCGAAGGTCACCGTCGTCGACGTCCCGGGCTCAAGCTTCTCAACGGCCCGCGCGTAGTCCGCCGCGGACGCGACAGGCTCTCCGCCGACCGCGAGCAGCAGGTCCCAGTCGCGCACATCGGCGGATTGCGCGGGGCTCTTGTCCAGAACGCCGGAGACGAGCACCCCGTGCGGATAGTGCAGCGACTCGCGTTCGTACTTCGCGATCTTGCGGGCCGCGTCTCCGGTGGGGGGAGTCTCCCAGGTCTCGCGCACCGAGAGCCCGAGATACGGCCGCGCCGGCGGCGTGACGGGCGGCTCGGCGCCCTCGTCGAGGCGCTGATGGAGCCACTCGAGCAACTCCCGCACGCGCCGCGCGGGGATGGACATGGCAAGGCTGCCGTTGCTCTTGATGCCCCAGTGGAGTCCGATCGCCCGGCCGTCGGAGGCGAGCAGCGGGCTGCCCGAACTCCCGTAGGTCGCGGAGACCTTGGTTCGGATGCACTCGCGGTAGGCCCCGATCGCGGGCGGGTCATCCGTGGCTTGGTACACGGGCGGCCCCGCGACCAGGCCGGGCGAGAGCCCGGTGAGAGTGCCGGCGTCGTAGCCGATGAGCCAGACCTCCTGGCCGGCGCGCGGCATCTCCTCCCGCAGTTCGATGGGCTCTCGATCCTCCAGACCCGCGACACGGAGGAACGCGACATCGGCCGCGGAGTCGGCGAGGAGCACGGTCGCGGGATGGCGTGCGCCGTCGAAGAGGACCGCGAACGAGCCCTCGGCGTCCCGCGCCACGTGCGCGTTCGTAACCACGGTCTCGCCTTCAACGAGGAAACCCGTGCCGCAAAACACGCCGTCCACAAGGACCGCGCACACCGCGGGGGCGTCCTTGGCGTAGAGGTCCTCGGCGTCGAGCGCCGTCGCGGGACCGCCGGTCAGGAGCGCGGCGCCGGCGATGAGCAGAGCCCTTGTCGTGACGCCCAGGGGCGGGCGGACGTGAGATGGCTTGGCCGCGAGAGGCGTCAAAGGGGACCCCGCTTCTACGTGCAGAGAGACGACATGCGCCTGAGCCGGAGCGAGAGCATCCGGCCGATCCGACGGAGCACGTGACAGGCGATGTCCGGGTGCTCCCTCACGAGGATGTCGAAGTCGGTTGCGGCGAGCCGAGCGACACGCGTGCCGCCGAGGCACTCCACGGTGGCCGAACGCGGGCCGCCGTCCAGGAGCGCCATCTCACCCACGACCCAGCCCGCGCGTATGTTCGCGAGGACGTGGCTGCTCCCGTTCGAGCCTCTGCAGAGCACGCGGACGACGCCGTCGAGGATGAGGTAGGCGGCGTCGCCGTCCTCTCCCTCGCGGAAAAGGACGTCGCCCTTGCTCACAACGCGTTCAGAGAGCAGGCAGAGCACGCGCGCGCACTGCTCGGGAACAAGATCCCTGAACGCATCGAGCGCCCTGAGTTCTTCGGCGTGGATCATGGGACTTCTCCACCTCTGTCGCGGCTGCGAGAGGTAGTTCGGGAGCCCGGCGCGCGTACCCTGCGGAGGGAGGCCGGCGAGCGGCCAGCCGAGATCGCGCGCGCGGAAGTGGTATAATGTAAGCGCCGGAGCACCTCGGACGCCTCTCAGGTCCCTCCCGGGGCGGAGGCAACTCCGCCCCTGATGTGCTCCGGCCAGTCTTGTGGATTGGGGGCGCATGGTCTCGACGGAGTGATGGAGTGAGGATCGCTGCGAGCCGAGCGGGCTCGGCCTCTCGTTAATCGGGCCGGCAAACCAATAACTGCCAACAACAACACGTACGCCCTAGCGGCTTAGGCCGCTACGTCTTCGGAGGCCGCGCCTCAGGACTTCCGTTGGCGACATACACTGAGGCTCACCTTCTAGTCGCGTCCGTTGGCTAGCGGGGACATCCAAGCGGACTAGCCGATCGTAGAGCCCGCCCCCGGGCGCTCATGAGGCGAAACCCTAATACGGGGGCTATGCTTGTAGACGCGGCCCAGGCTCTCACTTCGGACGCGGGTTCGATTCCCGCCGCCTCCACCATTTCTCTTGGTTTGGCCAGTCCATGCCGTACACCCAGGGCGCCAACGGCGCGGTCGCCCTGCTTGCGTCCATTTGCGGCACCTCCCGATGCCCCTTTTTTCCGCCGAGAACCTCTCACCCGGCGGTGCCACCGACGAACCTTCGCGGAATGATGCATGTACCAGGAGTGGCGCCCGGCGCGCTCCTGGCGAGAAGGTGACGCCATGGTAATGCATGACGACAAGCGAACAGCGATACTCACCGCGCTAGGCGCCTACCAGCTCACCGAACGGGACTTCCGCGACCCGGTCGCGCGCGCGTCGGACATGATGCAGCGCCTCCGCTGGCTCGCGCAGAACGACCCAACCGCTCCCGAAGTGGGCTTTTCCCGCGAGGATCTGGTGGACTACATCCTCGAGGAGTCCCTGCGGCGCTGAGCGTTTCCTATGCATGCCGCCCGGCACCCCCTGCAGGCAGCCGGGCGAGCGTGCCGCCCGCACTGGCGGGGAGGCCTTATCCCACCCCGCCGGTGCGGCGCGTCGCAAGCGTCCTACGCCTCCACTCCCTTGGCTTGCATCTCCAAATCGGGCCCGGCGAGCCGGCTGGGGCAGCAGGCGGGTCCGGCCTCGCGAGCCAGGGCCAGGTAGTGATCCCCTGTCTCGAAGACGTCCTCGAGTTCCTCCCGCCAGCGATCGGCCATAGCCCTCAACTCGAAGCGCAGGGCGTCATGCCCGGCGTCGGCAACGAGGTTGGTAAGTTGGTAGGGGTCCTGCCGGTTGTCGTAGAGGAGCCAGTCCTCGTCGCGGGTGCGGACGTAGCTGTGGCTCTTCGTGCGCACCCCACGCCACTCCGGGATCCCCGCCGCAAGCGCCTCGCCGGCCGCGCACACGTCCATGATGTAGGCGGACTCGGGCTCCTCGCCGGGCTCACCGCGCAGCGCGAACGCGAGGTCCTGACCGTCCATGTCGGCCGGGTTCGGAACGCCCGTGAGCGAGAGCGCGGTCGGGAGCACGTCGACGCTCGAGAGCAGCACGTCGGTCACGCGCCCGGCGGGGATTCCCGGACCGCGGGCCACGAAGGGCACGAGGATGGACTCCTCCCAGGGCCGCTGCTTCCGGATCTCCCCGTGCGAGCCGAGCATGTCGCCGTGGTCGGAGGTGAAGACGACAAGGGTGTTCTCGAGAGCGCCGGTGCGCTCCAGGACCGCCAGAAGCCGGCCGACGTTGTGGTCGAGGTTCGCGATCATGCCGTAGTACGCGGCGATCTCGGCCGGTGGGTCGTACCCGTGACCGGGATGGCGCCCCAGGAACTTTGCCACACGAGGCGAGGGCTCCATCCGGACGTTCGGGCGGAGGGGAACGTCCTCCGAGCGGTACCGCGTGAGCCACTCCTCGGGCGCCACGAGCGGATTATGGGGCGTGCCGTAGGAGACGAAGAGGCAGAACGGGTCGCGTCCGACGTCCTCGAGGAATTCCACCGCGAGATCGGTGTGCCCGTCGGGCTCGTAGCCGTCGATCGGGATGGGGTTCGGCGAATCGGTGTAGTAGAAGGCGTCGAAGTAGGCGTGAGAGCAGTTGCATACGGCCCAATGCTCGAATCCGCGCCTGCGCCACCCCGGGGGAGTCCAGCCCAAGCGGTTTTGTCCGTCGAGGTGCCACTTCCCGATGTAGCCCGTCCGGTAGCCCGCGTCCGCGTAGATCGAGCCCGCGCAGAGGTTGTGTTCGGGGAGCCGCACGTCGTTGAAGTACATGCCGTTCCGGAATGCGTGGTTCCCGGTGAGGAGAGACGCGCGATAGGGGGAGCAGACCGGGTAGGAGGACACGGCGTTCGTGACTCGGACGCCTTCGCGGGCGATCCGGTCGATGTTCGGAGTCCGTACCAGGCGGTTCCCTCCGGCTCCGAAGGCCTGGCCGCGCATCTGGTCGGCGAAGACGAAGAGCAGGTTGGTGGGCGGCATATGCGCGCTCCCTTCCGACATCCGATAGTAAGCCCGAACGCGCCGCGTATCCTCCTGCCGCGGTTCCCGGGGGCCTTCGGGCCGGCGGAGGCGTACGGGAGAGGCGCGAGGGGCGCCGAGCGGAGCGTCCGCCCTATGCGGAGTCTGGGAACCCAGGGAGGGGTCCACGCCGCGCCTGCTGTACACTTGATATAGCGCTTGGAAGGCGAAGTTCGGCTGCATGCCGCGAGATCGCCCCCTCGCCGGGGTTGGCGGATCCTATGCCTCCTGGCGCCCCTGCAGGCCCTCTCGCCGCCCCCGGCGAACCGTCGTCCTCGGCCGCTCCGACGGCTCACACTCCACCACGCGCGCTTGTCAGGGCGATGAGCGCCGAAGGGACACGGTTCCCGTGATCACACGTCGTCCGCTCCTCTCTACGCTTAGCGTCATCCTGCTCGCGTCCGGGGCTCTGGCCGCCGAGGAAGGCTTCGACCGCACGCTCCAGGTCGTCTACTTCACGCCGGCGGACCGCGAGCCGCTTCCGGCCTACGTTGAGCGGCTCGACCGAGTTATGACCGAGGTCCAGCGGTTCTACGCCGAGGGGATGGCGATGCACGGCTTCGGGCCGAGGACCTTCCCTCTCGAGCGAGACGCCTCCGGGCGGCTCGTCGTGCATCTTGTGAAGGGCGCCCGCGACCGCGAGTTCTACACAAGCGAGCATGGACACGACCTGCGCGAGGAAGCGGCCCAAGCGCTCGCCGCGGAGGGGATCGACGCCGACCGCGAGACGCTCTTGATCGTCGGAAACCTCGTGAGCGTCGACGGCGACCATCTCTCGGGCGACTGCCCGTACTACGGCGGGGGCGACCACCGGTCCGGCACGGCGTGGGTGACCGACTACGCCGGCCTCGACACGCGAAACCTCCGTCGGAAGGCGCCCAGGGTCTACGACAACGGGAGACCCTACTCGCTCGGGAAGTACAACTCCGTCTACATCGGCGGCGTCACCCACGAACTCGGCCACGCGCTCGGGCTCCCCCACGTGCGCGCGAACAGCGCGGAAGAGCCTCTGGGCACGACCCTGATGAGCAGCGGGAACTACACGTTCGGCGAGGACAAGCGCGGTGAGGGTAAGGGGACGTTCCTCTCCCGAGCCAGCGCCCTGATGCTCGCGGACCACCCCCTCTTTCGCCGCTCCGACGAGGGGCGCGACGCGGACCTGACCTGCGCGCTGGCGGACCTCCGTTGCGAGCCCACCGCGGGCGGCATGCGGATCAGCGGACGCGTGGAAGCCGCGACGCCGCCCGTGAGGGTCATCGCCTTCAGCGACCCGGAGGGCGGGAGCGACTACGATGCGCGGACCTGGGACGCCGAGGTGCGCGCGCATGGGCTGTTTCACGTCGCGATCGGCGATCTGCTGGAAGGCCGCTACGAACTACGGCTGATGTTCCTCTTCCCAAACGGGGCCCAGACCGTGTTCCGGATGCCCTTCGACGCGGCCGCGAACGGACGCGCCGACCACCGAGCGGTGGAACTCGCCCATCTTGGGGCGAGGGCGCTGGAGGCGCAGCTCGCGGGCGACGACGCGGCGCGCGAGGAGTACGTCAGCTTGCTCGAGAGACGCTTCGACCGCATCCCCGACGAGCGCCGGACCTTCGGACAGAGGGCGCTTGTGGAGAAGGCCAGGTCGCTCGCGGAGATCGCGGCGTCCGAGCCGGTCACGGAACCGGGGCCGGCGCCGGCCGACGTCGATCCCTCGGTCACGCGTGCCTGGCTGTGCGATCTCGCGTGGGAGTCCGCCGAAGTCGGCTACGGCAGGCCTTCGCGCGACCGGGCGCCCGACGAGAAGCCCGGTTGGCTGGAGTCGGCGGACCGGTATCACGCGCACGGGCTCTGGGCCCATTCGAACTCGCGCTACGTCTTTCGCCTCGGGGGCGAGTGGGAGCGGTTTCGGACGTCCTACGCTCTGCAGTACGGCGCCGGCGGAAGCGTGGTGTTCATCGTGCTCGCGGACGGGGAGGAGCGCCTGAGAACGCCTCGCCTGCGGACCGCGAAAGAGGGTCACGCGGAGATCGACGTGACCGGAGTCGAGACGCTGGAACTCATCGTGGACGACGGCGACGGGAGCAAGTACCAGGACGGGAGCGTCTGGTACTCGCCGGAGATCAGCCGATAGAGCCGGGGGGCTCCCGGTTTGCCCCGGGCCCGCCAAGACGCTAAGGTGACGCGAGGAAAGTGAGCCTCGGGGACGCACGCTTTGGAGGCGTGAGCATGAGCCGTCTGATGCGATGGTGCGCGCCGGCCGCTTTGCTGCTCTGTGTGGCCGCCGGCGGCCCCCTGCACGCCGCCACCGAGGAGTCGGCTCGAGCGGCGCTCGACGAGGCCCTGCCCGAACTCGCGGAGGGCGCGGATGCGGCGTTCTTCGCGCTCCTTGCGTCGATGGTCGACGGTGACGAACTCAGCGTTCGCTACAACCTTCGGTACGCGCGCTTTCGCTGCGTCGGTGATCGGATCGAGGTCCTCGCTCAGGCGGACGAGGCCGTGACGCCCGACGGGGCGGAGTTCGACGGAGCCGCGATCGACCTCTCAGACTCGGCGGAGCGCGGCCATCCGCCCCGCGCGGCCCTCGTGGTCGACTTGGACCAATGGCTCGACCTCGATCGAGTTGGCGGACGCCTACGCGAGGAGTACGGGGCGCCGACGTCGCAGTCCGCGCGCGCGGTCACCTTCCGGCTTCCGGACGCGGGCGGAACGCTCACACTCACCGCCGAGGGTCTCCTCTGTGTGTTGAGGCGAGGAGCGGCGGACAGCTTGGCCGCTGTGGACGGCCTTCTCGATGCGGTCTATCGCGTCGCCGAGGCCGCCTCGCAGGTGCATGTCGCGCTCGCGGACGCCTCGCGCGAGGATCTGTTGCGGCGGAGCGTTCTGTACTCCCAGCCGCGCGAAAGCTACGCGCGAGCGTGGTTCGTGATCGGCCCGCAGAGGCTGACCGAGGGGCGTCTGCCGGAGTGGACGCGCGGGCTAGCGTCCGGGATCGACGCCACGGCGATCCTCGCCGACTACGCTCCGCCCCCCACCGCGGCGGCGCGTCCCTCGGGGGGGGCGCCTTCGGACGCGCCGCTCCCGCCGCGCGGGGGCCGGTCGGCCCATCGCCGCGCTCCGCGCGACGATCGGCCCGAATCGGTTGAGCCGTCGCACGGACCGAGCGAGGCTCGGATCCGGGTGTGGGCGGTCGGGATGGGCAGCATGCCGTCGATCAAGGTGAACGGCCGCAGGGTGATCCGCGGGGTCGAGGGAGACAAGGGCGGGGGCGAAGGCCCGCCGGACAAGCACGGCGCCGCCGACGTCACGGAGGTGCTGCGGCCCGGAGAGAACCGGATCGAGACGATCGAGACGCCCTACGCGGCCGCGTGCGTGGTCTGCATCGAGTTGATCGCCCCGAGCGGCGCGAGCGCGGCGTTCGAAGTCGCGGCCGGCCGCACCGTCCAAGTCGCCGCCTCAGCCCCCCTAAGCCGGCTTCTCGCCGACTGGCCCGAGCTTGCGGTGATCCTTGCGCCGGGAACGGTCGAAGAGACGGACGGCCCTCGGGACGCGGACCTTGAGCCCCAAGCGGCGGCTTCGCGCGCCGGTGCTATAATGTGCGGTTGATCGCCAGCCAGACTACTCCACCGAACCAACCCAGCAAGGAGCGAGCCAAACCATGCCGCAGGACCTCGACGTACTTCCCGATTTTCAGCGTGGCTCCATCACTTTCGGCGCGATCCCGTGTTTCTCGTACGACGGCAACGTCGGCTCCGAGATCGCGGCCGGAAGCCTCGACGCCGCGACGGCGCTTGACCTGTACCGATGGGTTCTCTCGGTGCGCGCCTTCGAAGAGATCATCGTGGACCTCAAGAACGGGAAATGCGCCGCGATCCCCGGCTTCAAGTTCATCGGCGCGACGCATCTCTCGATCGGCCAGGAGGCCGTCGCCGTCGGCGGGATCTGCTCACTCCGCCCCGACGATCTGATCACCAGCACGCACCGCGGCCACGGGCACTCCATCGCCAAGGGCGCGTACGCTCTGGCGCACCGTTCCGATGACTTCCTCCGCGAGTTCTGCGACCTACCCGAGGTGGAGGGCGCGGATCTGAAGGAGCGCGCGTTTCGGACCCATCTCGTGAAAGCGGTCGCCGAGTTGTTCGGCAAGGAGTGCGGCTACTGCCACGGACGCGGCGGCGGCATGCACATCGCCGACTTCCACACCGGTCACCTTGGCGCGAACGCCATAGTGGGCGGCTCGTCGGCGATCGGCGCGGGCGCGGCGCTCGCGTGCGCGAAGCTTGGGAACGGCAAGCTCTGCATGTGCCTGGTGGGCGACGGCGCGGCGAACAACGGCATCTTCCACGAAGCCTGCAACTTCGCCGTGCAGGACCAGTTCAAGGAGTTCCACGGCGGGCTTCCGGTCATCTTCGCGATTGAGAACAACCAGTACGGCATGTCCGGCCAGCAGATCGGCGAGGTCACGGGCATTCGGCGTCTCGCCTCCCGCGGCGCGGCCTACAACGACGAGATGATGCACGCGGAGGTCGTGAACGGGATGGACGTCCTTGCCTGCCGCGACGCGACGCTCCGCGCGGCGGAGGTCTGCCGCTCGGGCGAGGGCCCGGTGCTGCTCGAGTTCATCACTTACCGCTACAAGGGGCACTCGCTCTCGGACGCCTTCCGCTACCGCTCGCGTGAGGAAGAGGCGGCGTGGTACGCCAAGGACCCGGTGGACAACTACGAGCGGCAGCTTGTGGAGGCCGGCCTGATCACGGAGGCCGAGGCGAGCGAGCACCGCGCGTGGGCGAAGTCCGAGGTCGAGAAGGCCGCCGTCATCGCCGCCGCCTCGGCGGACCCGGACCCGAGGGAGATCGGGCGGGGACTGCTCGCCGAGACGACTTCGGAGGTGGTCCCGGCGGAGTTCAAGGTGGATCCCGCAACGCTTCCCGGGGCTCCCTACAAGAAGACCCGCCGCGACGCGCAGGGCCGCATCCTGATGCGCCACGCCGTCGCCGAGGCGATCTCCGAGGAGATGATCCGCGATCGGCGCGTGTGCTTCTACGGCGAGGACGTCGCGGACTACGGCGGGGCGTTCCAGGCGACCGTGGGGCTGCTCGAGCTGTTCGGAAGGAACCGCGTGTTCAACGCGCCGATCTCCGAAGCCGCGATCATCGGCACGGGCGCGGGCGCCGCGATGGCGGGCATGCGGCCGATCGTGGAGATCATGTACATCGACTTCATCCTGATGACGATGGACCAACTCGGGAACCAGGCCGCCAAGGCTCGGTACATGTTCGGCGGGAAGGCCATCGTGCCGATGGTCGTCCGCACCACGGTCGGCGGAGGCAAGGGCTACGCGGGCCAGCACAGCCAGAGCCTCGAGGCCATCTGCACGCAGATCCCCGGCCTGAAGGTCGTGGCGCCGTCCACCCCGTATGACTGCAAGGGACTCCTCAAGACCGCCGTGCGCGACGACAACTGCGTGGTCTTCATCGAGCACCAGAACCTCTACACCGAGAAGGGCGCCGTCCCCGAGGAGGAGTACACCATCCCGTTCGGCGTGGGGGCGATCCGCCGCGAAGGCTCGGACGTGACCCTCGTGGCGTACAGCTACATGGCGACCGTTGCCCTGAAGGCCGCCGAGATTCTCGAGGAGCGGGGCGTCTCCGCCGAGGTCATCGATCCGCGAACCCTCATTCCGTTCGACTACGAGATGGTGGCCGAGTCGGTCCGGAAGACGGGTCGGCTGCTGGTGGCGAACCAGGCGCCCACGACGGGGTGCTTTGGTGAACACATCGTCGCGAGGGTCCAGGAGCGCGCTTTCGCTCAGATGAAGCATCCGGCGCGGATCGCGGCCGCGTACGACGTGCCGCCGCCGATGGCGGCGCCGCTCGAGCGCGAGAACATCCCCACGGCGGAGAAGATTGCCGACATCGCGATGGGGATGGTAAAGTAGCAGCTTTCCGGCGCCGGGGCTCGGCTTCCCTGCACCAGACCACCAGTGTCTGCGGACAAACCGTCTGTAACGTTGCGCTTACCCTACCGGTCGTCACGGAGCGGCCGGGCGCGGCGATATGGAGGAGGGACGAAGCTGATGGCCAAGCGGCCCTTGGACTACCGGGAAGTCTTCGCGGAGACCATGCGCCTCACCGGCAGCATCGGTGCTTTGCTCAACGGCGTGGACGCTTCCGGACGCGTCAACACGATGACGATCGGATGGGCGACCCTCGGGATCATCTGGGGGAAGCCCATCGCGAGCGTCTTGGTGCGCCCCTCGCGGTACACCTACACCTTCGTCGAAGCCACCCCCGACTTCACGATCAACGTGCTCGGAGAAGAGCACGCCTCGGCGCTGGGCCTCTGCGGCTCCGTGTCCGGACGCGATCACGACAAGTTCGCGGAGACCGGGTTGACCCTCGCGCCCGCCGAGAAGGTGCGGACCCCCATCGTCGAGCAGGCTCGGATCGTGTTCGAGTGCGCAACCGTCCATCGCCACGATCTGGATCCCGCCGCGCTCTCCGAGCAGATCGTGGGATCCTACTATCCGCAGGGCGATTTCCACAGGGTCTATCACGGCGAGATCGTGGCGTGCTACGGCGATCTCTAGAGCGCCGTGCGGACCGCTTGCGGAGGGTGACCGACGCCGGTCCGCGCTCCTGGTCCGCTTGCGGCCGCCGCGGTGGTTCGCGCCGCGGATGAGAGAGGGATTCGCATGCTGTGGGTTTGGGTGTCGATGCTGATGATGTTATCGTCGGCCGTGGCAACGGCCGGCCCGCTCGCGCCCGGCGCGTCGCCGGCGCGGTACTACCATCCCGTCGCTCTACCTCTTGAGGCGCGAAGCCGGGAGCCGTTGCGCGCCGAGCCCCCCTATGTCGGAAACCCGCGCTACGGCCGCTTGCGGCTCGGCAACGGCGCCGACACCTCCATCACGGCGGTCGTTGACGAGAGTCCGGAGGCCGGCGTGTTTCGCGTCTATGTGGACGCGAACAACGACGAGGACCTCACCAACGACGGCGAGATCGGGTGGCGCGCGTCAGTGGGTCAGCAGATCGTCACGACGGTGACGGTGACCGTCGACTACCGGACCGGTGGGCGCCTGCACAGCGGCGGCTACGCGGTCACGCTCTACCGCATGAAGAACCGCCCCCCGGAGACGCTCTACTACTACCGCGGCGGGGCGATGCGCGGACGGGCGCTCTTCGGGGCGCGCGAGCACGAGGTCGCGCTGATCGACGACGACCAGGACGGGCTCTACAGCGACCTCGGCGACGGCGTGTGCATCGTGATCGACCGGAACGATGACGGTAGACTGGACGGCCGTCCGGGCCAGTGCGAGGCCTTCGCCGCGACCGACCCGTTCAACGTGGACGGAGTCACCTGCCGCGTCACTGAGGTCGCCACCAGCGGCGACCGTGTTGCGGTGCGGCCGGCGTGCGAGTGGACGGCGCCGGTGGAGTATCTCGACCCCGGCTTCGCGGCCCCGGACTTCGAGACAACCGACCTCGACGGAGAGCCGTTGCGGCTTCGCGACTTCCGCGGGAAGACCACTGTGTTGCAGTTCCTATCCTCGGAGTCGGGTCTCACCCCGAATCTAGCCGAGGGGCGGCGGATATGGGCCGAGAACGGCGGGGAACTGGCGGTTGTGAGCGTCTGCCTGGACGAGGATCCCGAGGCCGCGCGGAGGTGCATCGAGGCGTCGCCCTTCGCCGGCGATCCGGCGGGCTTCACCGGGCTTGGCGACGCGGATCCGGTCGCCAAGCGCTACCGCGCGGAGTACCTGCCCATGACGCTCGTGATCGACTCCGAGGGCGTCATCCGCTCGCGGGGCGGGGGCGCGCTCCTCTGGAACGCGCTTGTCACGGAACTGGGTTGGGTCGACGGCCTGCCGTGCGCAATCGTCGGCAAGCCCGCTCCGGACTTCGAGGTCGTGGACGCCGAGGGACGGACGGCGCGGCTGTCCGACTACCGCGGCAAGGTGGTCCTGGTGGACTTCTGGTCCT
>CAZCER010000002.1:0-27205 GCA_964497385.1 uncultured Armatimonadia bacterium
GGTCACGACGGCTTCGGACGGCTCGTTCCGTCTCGACAACGCCCCGGAGGGCAAGGTGGACCTCCTGGTGCGGACGCCCGACCAGCTTGCGGAGCCGGACGATCCGGCGAGCGCCTACGCGGGCACGACGGTGCGCTTGACGGTGTCGTCGGTAACCGAGGCTGCGGCGACCATCCGGCTGTTGCCGCGTGGAGTCACGGTGCTGTCCCTGGGGGTGAGTCCGCAGTCGGTGACCGTTTCGTCGGACACGTCGATGACGTTCGAGTACACGCTGGTGACAAGCGATGACGGCGAGTACGCGCCGACGTGGACGGTCGAAGGCCTGATCGGGAACATCGACTCGGGGGGCGTCTTCGAGGCCGGAGCGGCCGGTCAGGGAACGGTTCGCGCGACCCTGGGCGGGGCGTCGGCGACCTCGGCGGTGACGGTGACCGACTGCGTGATCGCGACGGAGGAGGACTTCATCCATCCGGACGACCAGAGCGCCGGGCTGACCTTGAACGCGGAGGGCGCGTACGAGGTCATCGTGGGCTACGTTCCCGCGGCGGTCGCGACGCGCGCCGAGACCTGGAACGCGGTGGACGAGGCTGGCGGCTATGTGACGCGGGACCTCGACGTCGCGGACGCGGCCCTGGTCACGGTGGCGCCGGAAGGGCTGGAGGCTCTACGCGACGACTGGCGCATCGCGTACATCGAGCCCAACGTCGCGGTGTCCTTGCGCGCGGACGCCGATCAGGTGGCGCCGTGGAACATACGGAGCGTGAGGGCGCCCGAGGCGTGGGGAGCGAGCGCGGACGCGCAGCACGTCCTTCCGGGTCGCTGGGCGGGCGAGGGCGTGCGGGTGGGCCTGATCGACACGGGGATCGATGAGTCGCACTCCGACCTGGTCGTCTCCGGTGGAGCGAACATCCTGAACCCGAAGGCCACCCCGACCGACGACAACGGCCACGGGACGTTCGCCGCGGGCATCATCGGCGCGCGAGACAACGAGACCGGCATCGTCGGCGTGGCGCCGGCCTGCGAGCTGTACGCGGTGAAGGTGCTTGACCTGAACGGAAACGGGCGCATCGCCGACGTCATCTCGGGGATCGAGTGGTGCGTCGAGAACGGCGTCCGGGTCATCAACTTGAGCCTTGGGATCACGCAGCATTCGCTTTCCGTGAAGGCCGCTTGCGACGCCGCGTGGGACGGCGGCAGCGGGGCGATCCTCGTTGCGGCGTCCGGGAACAACGAGCCTGTGGTCTATCCCGCGAACTACGGTAGTGTGATCTCCGTCGGGGCGACGACCCGGGACGACGGGATCGCGTCCTTCTCCAGCCAGGGGCCGCCGGTGGAACTCTGCGCCCCGGGCGACGACGTGTATTCCTGTTCGCTCGGTTCGGGCTTCGAGATGGGCGACGGCACGAGTTTCTCCGCCCCGCACGTCGCGGGAGCGGCGGCGCTCCTCTTCTCCTCGGGGCGCTACTCGGACGCCGCGCACGTGCGCCAGCACCTCCGGAACACCGCGCTCGACCTCGGCTCGGAGGGGCGCGACGAGACGTTCGGGTACGGCAAGGTGGACGTCTACGCGGCCTGGGAGTCGTTGGGCTGCGCCGACGTTCCCATTCTGTAGAGCGCGTCATCGATGACGGCGGCACAACTCGGCGCCGGGCCTTCGGTCCGGCGCCGAGTCGCGTCCGGAGCGCACGAACCGGGTTCACCCGGCGACCTCCGGAGGTGCAGGGGTCGCCGGCTTCCGCGCCGAATGGAGTGGACTGCGCACGAGGGCGGGCGCGGGACGTCTGTTTCGATTCGCATGGACGGCGACCGCTCCAGAGGAAGGTCATATGACCGTGCAGGACCACGTCGAGGATGGCGGTGCGGCGTCGCTGTCGGCTCCCGCGCGACTCGGCGAATCGCCCGAGAGCGAGCCATCGCCTCGCTCTCGGTCCGTTGCGCCCCTCGTCCATCCCGCGGATCTCGCGCGCGCGGCGGGCGTCGTGGTCTGGACGCTCTTCCTGCGGACCGGCCGGATCGTGCTCACGGCGGCGGAGGGGTTGGGACCCGATCTCCAAGCGCATGAGCTTCCCGGCTCGCTGGATGAGCTGTGGGAGGTCGTCCACCCGGAGGATCTGCCCTTGTGCCGCGCGATGCTCGAGGCCATGCTTGCGGGAGGCGACGGGGTCAACGGGGACGTCCGAATCCGCTCGCGCTCCGGCGTCTGGGTGTGGACCCACATTCGCGGAGGCGTGGTCGAGCGCGACGCGCTGGGTCGGGCGACGAGCGTAGGCGGCCTGGCGGCCAACGTCACCGAGCGCAAACGAGCCGAAGAGACGGCCTCTCAGCTTGTGGAGCGCGCACGCGAGGCGGAGAAGCTCGAGAGTCTCGCCATACTCGCTTCCGGAGTGGCGCACGACGTAAACGACACTCTCCAAGGGATCATGGGGAACGCCTCGCTGGCCAAGCGTCTGCTCCCGGAGGACGCGCCCCCGCGCGAGCTGCTGGCTCGGATCGAGTCGTCGGTCGGCGAGGCGGCGCAACTGGCCGACCAGATGCTGGCGCTCGCGGGCAGGCGTCTCTTGCGCAAGGGCCCCATCGACCTCGCGGCGCTCCTCGCCGATCACGCCCCGTTGCTTCAGTCCATGCTCCCCCCCCAGGTTCGCTTGACCGTCGACGTCGAACCCGCCCTTCCCGCCGTCGAGGGCGATGAACTGCAGTTGCGTCAGGCTCTGTCCGCGCTGGTCGCCAACGCCGGTGAGGCGATCTTCGAGCCGGTCGGCGAGGTCAGCATCCGCGTCCGACGCGGCAGCGGCCGCAGCGCCTCATCCGGAGAGCGCTTGGTTCCGGCGCCCGTTGAGGGCCCGGTTGTGTGCCTCGAGGTGGCCGACACGGGCTGCGGCATGGATGAAGCCACGCTCGCGCGCATCTTCGACCCGTTCTTCACGACAAAGATGGCAGGTCACGGGCTGGGCCTCCCGGCGCTGCTCGGAATCATGCGGGCGCATGGGGCGGCGATCGCCGTGGAGAGCGAACCGAACCGCGGCGCTCGGGTGCGTCTCTTCCTGCCCATCCTGGACGGCGGGGCGCGCGCCGGAGCGGGCCCGCGGGGCGCCGACGGCCCGGAGTCCGGCGTCATCCTCGTCGCGGAC
This sequence comes from uncultured Armatimonadia bacterium, assembly GCA_964497385.1. Lineage (GTDB taxonomy): Bacteria > Armatimonadota > Zipacnadia > UBA1398 > UBA1398 > CAZCER01. The sequence continues at coordinate 3,129 of CAZCER010000002.1, forward strand.
GACCAGGACTATGTGCGCGAGGTCGTGGCGACGATGCTCCAGAGCGAGGGCTACTCGGTCCTCCAGGCGGAGGATGGTCTGCAAGCCGTCCAGCTTGTACGGGACCGGCCCGGCCGCGTGGCGTTGGCCCTCGTGGACTACATGATGCCCCGGATGAACGGCCTCGAGGCGGCGGCGGAGATGCGCCGACTGGAGCCGGAGATGCCTGTGATTCTGTCCAGTGGGTTCTGCGAGCCGGAAGCGGTGGGCGACGCCCTCGGGAACGAGATCTGCGCGTTCCTGCACAAGCCGTACCGCCTCGCGGAGTTGGCGGCGACGATCGCTCGGGTGCTCGAGTCGCGGGGCGTGGCGAGCAGTTAGGCGCCTGTGGACGCCCCTCCGCGGGGGCGCGAGGCCGCTCAGTAGTTCGGGGGAGCCACCGAATGCGCGCGGCGCGCGGCCTGCGGCGCGGCGCTCGGAACGGTCTTCAAGTCCGACAGGGCGTCTCCGATCCGGCTGGGTCCGCGAGGGCGATCGGTCCAGAGGACGAGGAACAGTCCGGCGACGCACGCGCCCATCCCGTCCGCCAGAAGGTCCCAGATCGACGCGTCGCGCCCAGCCACGTACGCCTGGTGGACCTCATCGGTGAGGCCGTAGAGCAGGGTGGCGAAGAGGGCGAGGAAGACGGGCGCCCTTCGGGTGAGGGGCAGGCAACGGGCGTTGAAAAGCCGGAAGAAGAGCACGGTCAGAATCGCGTAGGCCGTCGCGTGGGCGATCTTGTCCCCGTGGGGCAAGCCGAAGAAGCCTCCTGCGGGCCCGAGCGAAGACTGCGCCGAGAGCACCCACAGAGTGCACATCCACGCGAAGAGCGGGAACCAGAGGCCAAACGGCGAGCGGCGCTCGCGGCGGGCCCTGGCGGTGCTCGGATTGCGTGCCATCGCGGATTCCCTCTCGATTCGCCTGCTGTATTCTGGACGGGATTCGAATCTCCGTCAACACAACGATCAAACGTTCATTCGCATACCGAGCCCCGGGGGGCGGCAAAGCACGAGGGCGCCCCACGGTTGGTGGGACGCCCTCGAATGACGTGAGTCCTCGTATCAGTGGCGCTTCTTGCTCTTCCCGCCCTTGAGTTCCGCGGAGCGCACGCGCTTCGCGACTTGCGCGCGCGGCTTCGTTCCGCCGGTGGCGGCGTCCGCGGCAAGCGAATCCTCCAGGGACGGAGCGCCATTCGCCGTCTCGACGGCGGCCGACGCCGTCTCCGGCTTGCGGCGTTCGATTCGCGGGCTGGGCATTCCGGAGCGGGCGCGCGCCGCGGCGCCCTTCGCCTTGCGCGCCTTCTCTTCCCAGATGGCGATGACGCCGCCGGCGGGGAAGATGGAGGAGTAGGAGCCGGCGACCATGCCTATAAGCAGCGAGACGGCGAACTCGTGGATCGTGGCGCCGCCGAAGAGAAGGAGCGTGGTCAGCACGATGATGACCGTGAACGTGGTGTTGATCGACCGCGCCATCGTTTGCCAGAGGGCGTAATTCACCGTGTCGCCGAAGTCGTCGGATCGGACGGCGCGGGTCTGCTGGTTCTCACGGATGCGGTCGAAGATGACGACCGAGTCGTTGATGGAGAAGCCGACGACGGTGAGCAGGGCGGCGATGAACGGGGAGTTGACCTCCCAGCCGCCGAGCGCGGTCATGCCGACCATGATGAGCGCGTCGTGGGCGAGGGCGCCGATGCCGACCACGGCCATGCGGGTGTTGTAGCGTTGGCGGACCCAGAGCAGGATCGCGCCGAGGCCCATGATGAGCATCCAGACGGCGCGGCTTCGGAGTTCCTTGCCGATGACCGGACCGATGAAGGTTGCGTCCCGGCTCTCGGTGAGTTCGCCGAGTTCGGCCGAGAAGTCGGCGGTGAGCCCGTCGAGGATGTCCTTCTTCTGCGTCTCGAGTTGCTCGGTGTCGAGGGCGCTCACGCGGATCAGAAGGTCCTGGCCCTGGCCGGTGTCGATGATCTTTACGGCTCCGGAGCCAAGGCCGAGGGTCGTGGCGATCCGGTCCATTAGCGCGCCGCGCTCGGCGCCCTCGGCGGGCAGAGCCACGGATGGGGTGTACGTGATCTCAGCGCCGCCTTTGAAGTCGGTGCCAAGGTTCAGGCCTTTGGTGAAGAGCGAGACGAGCCCGACCAGGATCACGACTCCGGAGAGGGTGAACCAGACGTTGCGGAGCTTGACTAGGTTGAAGGGCATCCTGACTTCGCTAGAGCGGGCGGCGTCCACGAGACGACTCCTCCCTTGCCATGGTCTCGGGACGGGCGCCGAGGAAGAGCGCGGCGGTCCTGCCGAGTCGTGTTGATGCGATCACTTCGAGGAGCACGCGGCTTACGTAGAGGGCGGTGAACATCGACGCGAGGACGCTCACGATGAGCGTGGTCGCGAAGCCGCGCACCCCGCCGGTTCCGAACATCCAAAGGACCAGGCCGGCCAGGATCGTGGTGACGTTGCCGTCGAGGATGGCGGCCCAGGCGCGGTCGAAGCCGAGGTGGATGGACATGTTGAGCGACTTGGTGCGGAGTTCTTCTTTCATGCGTTCGAAGATCAGCACGTTCGCGTCCACAGCCATGCCGACGCCGAGGATCAGACCGGCGATGCCTGTGAGGGTCAGCGTGGCGTCGAACATGACGAGAACGGCGAGCGTGATCCCGCAGTAGAGCGTGAGCGCCAGGTCGGCGACGAGGCCGGGCAGTCGGTAGTAGATGAGCATGAACAGGAAGACGGCCGCGAGGCCGGCGACGCCCGCGATGACGCTCTGGTAGACGTTGTGGGCTCCCAGGGTGGCGGAGACCTCACGGTTCTCGACGACCTCGAGCGCGATGGGCAGCGCGCCGGCGTTGAGGAGCGTCTTCAGGTTGTTGGCTTCCTGGAGCGAGTACCCGCCGGTGATGCGGCCCTGGGCGCCGATGGTGCTCTGGATGACCGGGGCCGACTCGATCACGTCGTTCAGGACGATGGGCAACGGGTCCTTGATGTGGCGGGAGGTGTGGTCGCGGAAGCGCTCCGCGGCCTTGGGCTTGAGTTCGAAGTGGACCTCCCAGTCGCCGGCGCGGCCGGGCTGGGCGTTGCAGTTGTCTTTCATGTCCGAGCCGCGCACGACGATCTCCGACGACGGGTCGCTGATCGCGACGATGTGCTCGACCTCCTGGCCGGTCACGGCGTCGTAGACGATGACGCGGTCGCGCTTCTCCGGATAGCGGGGGTCGATCTCCGAGGCCGGGATCGGCACGGTCTCAAGGCGGAAGCGCTCCGGATCGACGGAGAGCAGCTTGAGATCGGCCGGCTCGTCGATGCGGTCCGCGATGTCCTCCGGCGTCTCGCCCGGGATCTCGATCGTGATGCGTCGGTCGCCCTGGGTCTGGATGAGGGGCTCGGTGAGACCGAACATGTCGACGCGGCGCTGCATGATCTCGCGCACGCGGTCGATCGTGTCGTGCTGGATGAACACGGAGTCGGTCTCGGTGTCGTCCAGCGTAATGGTCGGATGGTCTCGACGAAGGAACTCGGTTGCGGCCGCACGGACGGCGTCGGCCTCCGGCTGATCCACCGTTTTCACGCCGAGTGAGACGCCGCTGGAGGTTCCGATGCTCTTCAGAACGTCGTAGCCCAGCGACTCGAGGTGCGCTTTCAGGCTCCCCGCGACTGGCTCCCACTTGCCCTGACCGGAGGCGCCGGCGTCCTCGGCCTCGGCGACGGCGTCCGATTCCGCGGACGCCGACTCGGTCTCGTCCGCGCTCTCCGCAGCCGCGCTCTCCGCGGAACTCTCGGCGGAGGACTCCGCGGCGCCGCTCTCGACAGAGGACTCGGCGGAACTCCCGGCGGCGCTCTCCGCAGCCGCGCTCTCCGCGGAACTCTCGGCGGAGGACTCGGCGGAGGACTCGGCGTCCGCGCTCTCGGCGTCCGACTCCGCGGTCGAGCCGAAGTCGGAGGGCTCGATGAAGACGAAGGTCGTGCTGGGGACGGCTTCCATGACGATCCGTGTGCCGCCCTGGAGATCGAGGCCGAGCTTCACCTGCAGCGCGGGACGCCTAAGCTGGAAGCGCCAGAGTTGCGCGAGGGTGTGCTCGGCGTCGTCGGCCTCTTCCTCCGAGCGCTTGAGGCGGGGCTGGCCGGCGCGGTCGCCGTACTCGTTCGCGAGGACGCTGAGGGCCTGCTGGCGCTGCTCCTCGGCGGTCGCGAGCTGCGTGTCCTGGGGGAACGCGAAGTGGACAATGACCTGGTTCTCGCCCTCGACCTCGACGCCGCCCTCGAGCACCCAAACGCCAGCCTCGTCGAGAACGCGGAAGGCGTCGGCCTCGATGTCCTCGGCGGTCATCGGAGCCGCGTCTTCGGACGCGTCGGCCGCGGATTCGGAGTCCACGTCAGACTCGGTCGACTCGGAGGCCTCGGACTCCGCCTGGGCGGGCGCCGACTCGGCGCTCGATTCGGTGGACTCCGCCGCGGCCGACTCGGCGCTCGATTCGGCGGATTCCGCCGCGGCCGACTCGGCGCCGGCGTCGCTCTCGGTCGCCGGCTCGTCGGTCTTGACGGGAATGCCCACGATGCCCTGGTCGAAGACGAAGGTCGCCTCGGCCAGTTCACCAAGGGTTTGGCTCTTGGCAATGCCCACCGGTCTGAAGCCTAGCTGGAACGCGATAAGCGCCACAGCCAGGATCCAGAGGAGATTACGACGGTGTGCTCTCACGTCGCTGTACCCCCGCGCTGTCTTTGCGATTGGGAACGTGAAGCCGCGGGCCCGTAGGGCTACCCGCGGCGGACGCGCCCTCTGTTGTACGTGCCGCCGCCTGGTTGGGCACGCGTTGTCGGACACACGCCCCAACGGGACGTTCCAGGCGACTCCAAGGGGCGCATTCTATCCGCGCGGGGCCGCGCTGTCAAACCGGGCCCCGGCCGCGGTCCGGGTCGTCGGAAGGCTCCCCGTCCGCGTCGCCCAGGAGTTCGGCGAAGCGGTCGTCCGTCTTGTCGCGTTCAGCGTACCAGGTTTCGAAGGCGTGGAGCCAGAGGCTGATGGCGGCGCGATCGGGGTCCAGGGCGAGCGCGGCCTCGAAGTACGAAGCCATGGCGTCGTCCCACGAGGGCGTCGGGGCGTCGTCGTCCAAGACGTAGGTCTTCCCCTCGCGACGGGAGGGGAAGACCTCCTCGCGCAATCGCGCGCAGAATCCGTGGACGGACGCATAGGTCGTGCGCTCGAGTCCGCGCCCGAATTCCTCGAGGACTCGGAGTCGGAACTCCGCAAGCGTCACGGCGCGCCCCGCGATCCTACTCGGCGGCTTCCGGCACCAGGAGCCCGTAGTCGCCGTCGCGGCGCCGGTAGAGAATGTTGACCTCGCCGTCGGCCTGGGAGAACACGAAGAAGTCGTGCCCGACGAGCTGCATCTGCAGCAGGGCCTCCTCGGTGTTCATGGGCCGCACGGAGTACGTCTTGACTTTGACGACGCGCCCGTCCTCGAGCGGCTCGATGTCCTCGTCGGCGATGCCCGCTTCGTCCATGAGCGCGATCATCTCTTCGGCGGCGTCGTCGACCTCGCCGCGGCTGCTCGCGTCGCGTTTGCGGGTCTCGAGGCGCCCCTTGAGGCGTCGGACCTGCTGCTCCATCTTGTCGATGGCCTTGTCGACGGAGACGTACATGTCGTTGGAGCGCTCTTCGGCGCGCATGACGGTGTTTCCGAAGCGCGCGGTGACTTCGGCGATGTGCCAGGCGCGCTGCACGGAGTAGACGAGCGTGGCCTCTTTGAGGAACGTAGCGAAGCGGGCAAGCCGCTGGAGGCGCTCATCGGCGTAGCTCTTCATGGCCTCGGTAACCTTGACGTTCGTGCCTTTGACGAAGGTCCGCACTGCGAACCACCTTCCTAACCTGGGACCAGTGGGTCCCGGTTCTGGGGCGGCGCGGCCACGGCGGCCGTTGGGCGGGTCACCCGGCGACGATGAGAGCCACCGCCTGAGCGGCGATGCCCAAGCCGTCGCCCTCGAACCCGAGGCCCTCCGTGGTCGTGCCTTTCACCGCTACACAGCCAACGTCCACGCCGAGAGTCCCGGCGAGGGTCTCCCTCATGCGAGGAACGTAGGGAGCGATCTTCGGTTGCTGGGCGATGACGACGGCGTCCACATTGTGCGGCTGCCAGCCGTCGCGCGCCAACTGCTGCAGGACCTCGGCCAGAAGCGAGAGGCTCGAGGCCCCCGCGTAGGCCGGGTCGGTGTCCGGAAAGAGCTGTCCGATGTCGCCCAACGCGGCCGCTCCGAGAAGCGCGTCGGAGATGGCGTGGCAGAGCACATCGGCGTCCGAGTGTCCGAGGAGGCCGATGCTGCCCGGAATCTCGACCCCGCCGAGCACGAGTCTTCCGCCGGTGACGACCTCATGCACGTCGTAACCGATCCCGATCCGCGTTTCCGCCCGGGCGCCCTCGGGTTCGGCGCGGCGCGCGCGCCCTTCCCGACCGCTCCGAGCCGGAGCTTCCGGCTGGGGCAGCGCGCGGGTTCGCGCGTAGTTGCGCGCCGCGTCGAGCGTGGCGCCGGCCTCCTCGAGCAAGCCGCAGGCGTATCCGTCGCGAACGGCGAGCAGCCCGACCAGGACCTGCTCGGTGCCGACGAAGCCGGAGCCGAAGCGCCGAGCCTCGGCGAGGGCCACGCGCAACACCTGGTCCGCGGTCTGGCTCACCGACGGATGCCGGGTCGCGGGTTTGGCGCCTTTGCTGACGATCCTCAGGAGGGCCGCCTTGAGGGCGTCCACGTTGGCGTTCTGAGCCGTGAGCACGCGCAACGCCGCGCCGCGCCCCTCCTCGAGAAGGGCGAGGAGAAGGTGCTCCGGGTTGATCGCGCGCCCGCCGTGATCCTTGACAAGCTGGGCCGCGCGACTCAGGACGGTGCGGACCTCGTCGGTGAAGTGGTCTGGCCTGGGTGCGGCCACGGACGCCCCTCGCCTCCCTCGCTGTCCTGGCGCCTCGGCGCTCGCGGGGCCGGCCCGCGCGCGCTAGAGGCTGTAACCAGGCCTTCGCCTCCCCCGCGCGATGGCCTCCGCGATCGCCAGGTCCAATTCGTAGGTGATCTTAACATTCTCGCGTTCGCCCTCGCAGAGCACCACGGGGAAGCCGGCTCGGGCCGCGACTTCGCAGTCATCGGTCATAGAGTCCGCGCAGTCGCCCACGCTCTCGTACGCACGGGTGATCCGGTCGTGGAGGAAGGTCTGGGGCGTCTGCATGGCGCGCAGGGCGGCGCGGCTCGGAGTATCGGTGACGCGGTTCGTCTCGTCAACCACTTTGACGGTGTCGGTGACCGGCAGAGCGGCGCCCGTGGCCCCATGAGCGAGAGCGTAGTCGGCGCAGCGCTCGATCAGGCGGGGGGTGGCGAACGGGCGGGCCGCGTCGTGGATGGCCACGAGGGGGAGCGCGGGGGCGGCGGCGGCGCGGCCGGCGCGGACCGAGGCGGCGCGCGTCGCGCCGCCCGGGACGACGCGGCAAGGGACACCGGCGCGCCGGGCCACTTCCGCGACGGCCTCCTCTTCCCCCTCGCCGCACACGACCACGATCCCGCGAACGCTCGGAGCCGCGGACAACGCCGCCAGAGTCCAAGCCAGGATGGGCGCGCCGGCGATCGGGAGGAAGACCTTGTTGCCCTCGGCGCCCATTCTGACGCCTTTGCCGGCGGCGGCGACGAGCGCGGTGGTGCCTCGGCTGTCCGCCATGCGCCCCACCCCGCCGCTCAGGACCCGGAGAAGGTCGCGAAGACCATCTTGCCGGCCGTGGTTTGGATCATGCTGGTGACCGTGGCGATGACGCTGTCGCCGACGTGGTCGGCAGCGCCCTCAACGACGACCATGGTTCCGTCCTCCAGGTAGGCGACGCCCTGCCCGGGCTCACGGCCTTCCTTGGCGATCACGACTTGGAGTTCCTCGCCATGCAGGTGGATCGGCTTGAGGGCGGCCGCGAGTTCGTTCACGTTCATGCAGGGCACGCCGTGTAGTCCGGCGACCTTGGAGAGATTGAAGTCGTTGGTCACGAGCGCGCCGCCGAGTTCCTTGGCCACGTGGACGAGCTGGATGTCGACCTCGTTGTTCTCGTCAATGTCGAGTTCGTACTCGTGGAGAACCGCGACGCGGTCTCCGAACTCCTTCTGCATCTTGTTGAGCATCACGAGGCCGCGACGGCCGCGGCGTCGGCGGATGGGGTCGCCGGAGTCGGCGATGCCCTGCAGCTCGCCGAGCACGACGGAGGGGATGTAGAGCATCCCTTCGAGGAAGCCGGCTTGGGCGACCGCGGCGACGCGTCCGTCGATGATGACGCTGGTGTCGAGGACTTTGGGCGGAGGCGTGGCTCCGGCGGGGTTGTCCGCGATCGAGGGCGCGGGCGGCTCAATGGGGCCGACGCGCGACGCGGGGCCGGCGGACCGAGAGAGGGCTTTCCCGAACTCCTCACGCAGGCCGACGGCGAGCAGCAGTCCAAAGGCGCCGAAGCATCCGACGAGGCCGATCATCAGGAGCGGCCGGAAGGGGCTGGGTTCGGCGCCGATCGAGGAGACGGCCATCGGCACCGTGACGGCCGCGCCCGTGATCGTGCCGACCGCGAGCCCAAGCGACCCGACCGCGCGTTCGACGGCCGAGGTCTGCCAGATCCGGCGGAGCAGGCGCAAGATGAGCACCCACATCATGTTCGCGACGAGCACGCCGGTCATGAGGCCGATGGCGCAGGTGGCGTAGACGAAGAACTCGCGCAGTGAGGCGTCGAGAACCTGGAGAAGGACGTCGGTGGAGGTGCAGAGGCGTCCGAGCTGGTGTCCCGCGAGGCCGCCGGCGCCCGCCGCCATGACGAAGTAGGGGATCAGCACCGCGCGGAGGGCGCGGGTGCTGATGCCCAGTCGCGTCGACGGACTCTCCGACATGTCCACGGCTCCCTCGGTTGCGGGTCTCGGGCGCGAAGCGCCTGTTCGTGTTGTTCCACGGGAGGGGCCGGCAACCCTTGTCGGGCTTCCGAGTCCGGGAAGGGTCGCCACGAATGGAAACGGGCCGCGAGAACCCGCTCGCGGCCCGTTTGACGCCTTCGTTTGGCGCTGGGGCGGTCGCCGCCTACCCGGTGACGCCGGCTGTGGGCAGCGCAACGCGTTCCAGAGTGAAGCAGGCCTTGCCCTCGGCGTCGAGGTCGGCGAGGATTCGCGCGCCGTCCACGAACTCGCCCATGAGGAGGCTCTCGGAAAGCGGGTCCTCGATGACGCGCTGGATGACGCGTCGGAGCGGGCGCGCGCCGAGAGCCGGCTCGAAGCCATCCTCGGCGAGCTTGCGCTTCAGGGGGTCGGTCAGAGAGAGGCGCATGTCGCGCGCCGCGAGTTGCTCGTTGAGGCGCCGGATTTCGAGGTCGACGATCGCGAGGATCTGCTCCGAGGTCAAGGCGTGGAAGACGACGACCTCGTCGAGCCGATTGAGGAACTCGGGTCGGAAGGTCTTCTTGAGTTCGTCGAGGACCCTCTGCTTCATGGCCTTGTGCTCGCGCTCGCGCACCTTGCCCGCTTCTTCGCCGGCGCCGGAGACCGAGAAGCCCATGCCGCGGTTCTCGGAAATCCTCTGCGCGCCGACGTTCGAGGTCATGATGAGGACGCAGTTGCGGAAGTCGACTTTGCGACCGTGGGAATCGGTGAGGCGGCCGTCCTCCATGACCTGCAGCAAGACGCTGAAGACCTCGGGGTCGGCCTTCTCGATCTCGTCGAGAAGCACGACCGAGTACGGGCGCCGTCGCACCTGCTCGGTGAGTTGCCCGCCCTCTTCGTAGCCTACGTAGCCGGGAGGAGCCCCCATGAGCCGCGACACGGCGAACTTCTCCATGTACTCGGACATGTCGACCCGGATGAGGGCGTCCTCGTCGTCGAACATGAACTCCGCGAGGGCCCGGGCGAGGAGCGTCTTGCCGACTCCCGTCGGCCCGAGGAACATGAAGCATCCGATGGGCCGCCGTGGGTCCTGAAGGCCGGCGCGGGAGCGCCGGACGGCGCGGGCCACGGACTCGATCGACTCATCCTGACCGACGATGCGGCGATGGAGGTCCTGCTCCATGCGGAGAAGCTTGCGGGATTCGTCCTCGGTGAGGGCGGTGACGGGCACGCCCGTCCAGGCGGAGACGGTCTCGGCGATGTCCTCCTGGCGGACCCAAACGATGTCGGCGTTCTTCTCGGCCAGGTCCTCGAGTTCGGTGATCTCCGCGCGGATCCGCTGCTCGTCGGTCTTGAGCACCTCGGCGCGCTCGAAGTCCTGCTGATCGACGGCCTCGGCCTTGTCGGCGATGACCTTGGCGAGGCGCTCGCGGGCCTCGTCGGCGCGGTCGGAGGTCGCCGGCGCCATGAGGCTGCACCGGGCGGCCGACTCGTCCATGACGTCGATGGCTTTGTCCGGCAGGAAGCGGTCGGTGATGTAGCGGTGGGAGAGGCGGACCGACGCGGAGAGCGCGTCCTCGGCGAACTGGATGCCGTGGTGGTCCTCGTAGCGCTGTTGAATGCCGAGGAGAATCTCGAAGGACTCGTCCGTCGTCGGCTCCCCAACCATGACGCGCTGGAAGCGGCGCTCCAGGGAAGGGTGCTTCTCGATGTGCTTGCGGTACTCATCGAGGGTCGTGGCGCCAATGCATCGGATCTCGCCGCGGGCGAGGGCCGGCTTGAGGATGTTCGAGGCGTCCATGGCCCCCTCGGCCGCGCCCGCTCCGATGAGGGTGTGCAGCTCGTCAATGAAGATGTAGAGATGGCCTTCGCAGCCGCGAATCTCCTCGAGGAGCTTCTTCATGCGCTCCTCGAACTCGCCGCGGTACTTGGTCCCGGCGACGATCGCGGCCATGTCCAGGGCGACGATGCGCTTGTTTCGGAGCTTGCGGGGGACCTGTTCGCCGACGATGCGCTGGGCGAGACCCTCGACGATGGCGGTCTTGCCGACGCCGGGCTCGCCGACGAGCACCGCGTTGTTCTTGGTGCGGCGGCACAGGATCTGCACCACGCGCTGGATCTCCGCCTCGCGCCCGATGATCGGGTCGAGCGCGCCCTCGCGGGCGAGCTGCGTCAGATCGCGGCCGAAGTGGTCGAGCGCGGGCGTCTGGCTCTTCTCTTGGGCCTGGCGTCCGTGGCTCCCGCCGGCGACCGGAGTGGTCTCCTCTTTGAGGCACTCGATGACGGCGAGCCGGGCCTGGCGCAGATCGACGCCGTACTTGGACAGGATCCGGAAGGCCTCGCCGCGGGCGATCCGTATCAGCCCAAGCAATAGGTGCTCGGTGCCCACCACCTGATGGCCCAAGTGCTTCGCCTCGCGGACGGCCGAACGCAGGACGTCCTTCGCGGTGTCCGAAGGGCGCGGGCTCGTCGAGCTGGCCTCCGGCTCACGGGTGAGGTGGGCCTCGAGTTCCTGCTTGAGCTTCCCGGCGGTGACGCCCAACCGGGCGAGAACGCGGACGCCGATGGACTCACGCTCGCGCAGGAGCCCGAGGAGCAGGTGCTCGGTGTCGAAGTGCTCCGCTCCGAGTCGACCGGCCTCGTCCGCCGCGTGGAGGACCACGCGCCGCGCACGGTCACTGAAGCGTTCCCAGGTCTGCAATGCGTCTTGCCTCCTCCCGAGGGCTCCTCGCGGCCGCGAGGGTGCGGCCCGTGGCCCTCGGCGCTTACACGGTGATTGTACCCCAAGTTCGCGCACTCGGTAAACGCCGCGCGGGCTTGGTGGAAAGGATGTCCGCAGGCCCGAGTCCGAGGCCGCGTACAGCGGTCCTCGCGCACCCGGCGCCGGGCTGACGGGGTCGGACGAAGCGGCCGCGCCTCGCGAGACGGAGGCGGTGCATTCGGGGTCTTCGGCTCGCCGCGCGACCCCTGCGCGCCCGGCGAGCGGGTTCAAGCGCTCGGTGCGCGACTAGGGGCCGATGCCCTCGGACGGCGGCTCGAAGTCCCAGGCGTCCGCGCCGATCGCGCTGTCAAGCGGCTCCTCGAAGCCGATGGGGGCGACGTCCGGGTCGCCGGCTTGCGGCGCAGGCGGACGCGGCTCGGGCTCGGAGGCGGTCGTTTCCGCGTCCGCGGACGGGGCGGCCGACGTTGGCGGGAGGACCGGCTCGAAGAGCTGCTCCCACCTTTCGATCAGCCACGAGCCCTGACGGTAGACGAGAGTGACGCGGCGCGGGTCCGGGGCCCCGGAGGACCGCAGCCACACCGCCGCGCGGTCTGCCAGGGTCTCCACCTTGGGCTCCACGGCCCAAACCATGTTCTTCAGGTCATGCGCGTAATCGTTCTCCGGCTTCGCGCCTTCCAGATAGCTCCACAACGTGTACGGATGCGCGCGGAGGCGGGTGAGCCACTGGCGCGGCAGCGGAGCGCTGACCCCCGTTCGGTTCAGCAGGCACGCCGCGACCATCTCGGCGGCGGGGTTCATCTGGTCCGCAATGCGCATCGGTAAGGTCGACACGTACTTCGCGAGCACATCCAGCCAGAGCCGGACGCAGGCGCGCGGGTCGCGCACGTCCTTGGCGTAGCGCTTCTTGAAGTCCTCGACAGTCCTCGGCAGCATGCACCGCGCTCCTCGAGCAGAGTCGGGTCGCCGCAAGCGGCGGGGGCACTATACCATTCCGGTTGGGGCGGCACTAGTCCGGCCCGAAAGCGACGCGCCGCGCCCCTAGAAGTACCGCAGCACCTCGCGCATCTCATCCGGCGACGCCGTCCCGGTGGTGTTCAGCTTGTGGATGGTGACATTGGCGACCATGTTGCCGAGCAGGGCGGCCTCGGCGTTCGTGGCGCCGGAGGCGAGGGCTAGGGTAATGCCCGCCAGGGCCGAGTCGCCGGCTCCGACGATCTCGACCTCGCCGCGAGGCCGCGCGGTGCCGACCGGAGTGTGCACGCCGCCCGGTTCGGACACGAGGATCCCGCGCGCGCCGATCGTCGTGAAACACGGCTTGCCGGTGAGCCGCACCGCGTGCTCGCCGGCCTCGCGAACGAGGGCCTCGTCGACGGCTTCGAAGAGCGCCGGCTCGGAGACGCCGGTTGCGCGGCAGATCTCGTACTCGTTCGCGGCGAGCATGGCGGGCGCGAAATCGCAGAGACGCTCGCGCGAGATCGCGATCACGAAGCGGTCCTCCATTGCGGCCTGGCGGCGGATCTCGTCGAGCACGCGCGGGGTGATCGTCCCCGGCCACGTCTCGGCGTAGTCGGCGATGACGAGAATGTCGCTCGCGTCGGCCTTCAGGCGACCCAGGAGCGCTCCCTCAACGGGATTGCCGATCGGGCGGCGGTTGTCGACGTAGACGCTGGTGCAGACGATCGTCCCGTCCGGCTGGGTGGCGCGCGTCTTCTCGAAGGACATCGTCTGGCGGTCGGGGTCGGGGATCAGCCCTGACGCGTCGACGCCGTCGTGGCGGAGGCAGCCGACGAGGATCTCGCGGAACCAGTCGGCCCCGCTCACGCTGAGCGCGCGCGTGCGGGCGCCGAGGGCGGCGAAGTTCGAGGCGACGTTGCCTGCGCCGCCGGGGCTGAACGCGTGCCTCCACACGCGGCGGACGCTGTCCCCGTGCTCCCGGCTCTGGCCGCTGATCTCAGCGCTGGCGTGGCGGTCGAGGCAGAAGTCGCCGAGCACGGTCACGGTCAGGTCGCGGAAGCGGGCGAGGAACTCGTCGAGGCGGGCGGGAGAGATCGCGGCCACGTGTGCTGCTCCTTCGGCGTGCGATGTGTGGAGAGCCCGCATTATAGCGCACCGGAGGGCGGTGCGTGCGGGAGCCGCGTACAGAGCGACGGGCCCTTGGTAGGGCCCGTCGCGTTGGTACCAGATTCCTGGATGGTCGCTCGAGGATCTACCGGCCGCCCTTGCCCGACGAGGAGCCTCCGCGGCCGCCGCCGGAACTGCCGCCGGAGGATCCGCCTCGGCTCGAGCCGCCGGAACTCCCGCCGGAGGCGCCGCCCGCCGAGGAACCGCCTCCGCTCGATCCACCGCTTGAGACGCATCCGCGGCCGGAGGACGATCCACCGCTCGAACTGCCTCCCGAGGACGATCCACCGCGGCTGCTGGAAGAGCCCCCGCGATTCGAGCCGCTTGAGGCCGAGCTGCCGCCCGATGACGACGAGGAGCCGCCGCCGGACGCGTCGGTGCGGCCGCCCTTGCCGGACGAGCCGCCGGACCTGCCGGCTCCGGAGTTCGAGTCACCGCGGGATCCTCCGCTGGACCCTCCGCCGGTGGCCCTGCTCGAGCCGCCGCTGTCGCGGGAACCGCCGCTGGAGGACGCGCCGGAGCGGCGGTCGGGTCCGCTGTCTCGCGGAGGCGGGGCCGTCCCGCCGCCGCCTGTGGTTGCCCGCGATCCGCTCTGCGAGCCGCCGCGGTCGCCGGAGCCGCTGGACGAGGCCTCGCCGCCGCGGTCGCCGCGACGAACCATCTCGTGGCCCTCGCTGGAGATGCGAGTGCGGGTCTCCCAGTTGCCGCGGTCGTAGCCGACGTCGCCGTAGGTGTCGACGATGCGCTCGGCGTACCGGCGGTCATCGCGCTCGCGGGGCGGGTCGGAGTTGATGTCGGGATCGTGGCGCCAGTCATCCCAATACTCATCGCGCGGGACCCAACGCTCGTTGTAGCGATGATGATCCCAGTGGGCGTGGTAGACGGGATGGTCCCAGTAGTTGCCCCACACGCAGCGGTCCCACCAGCAATCGCCGGGCCACCAGTAGGTGTAGTAGCAGCGGCCCCACGGCCAGAAGAAGTCGTAGTCGACGACGTAGTCGAAGTAGTAGTAGCCGTTGTCGTTCAGGCGCCAGTCGCCGTAGTAGTGATACTCGCGACGGGTGCGGTGGGTCCGGCGATGGCGGTTCGGATGGTAGTCGTGGTTGTCGTAGGGCTGGTAGCCGCGGAAGTCGGCGTTGTGGTAGTGGAGCGCCCTCTTCCGGTCTAGGTCTCGGACGTCGATGCCGAAGTGGTCGGCGACGGTGCGCCACCGGACCTCACGGTCGATCTTGTAGCCGAGCAGATCGTCCATGTCGCGCCCCGACCGGTAGGAGAACTCGAGCATGATGGCCATGTCGGAGTAGCCGAGGCCGTCGCGGGACATGCGATTGAGGTCGGACTCGTCGATGCCGTATTCCGAGGCGAGCATCGCCATCATCACGCGGTGCTCGAAGTCCGGATCGTCCTTCCACCAGTCCTCGCGGTCGTCGCGGCGGTACCAGCGGGAACTCTCGCCGAGGATCTCCGGATCGATGTCGTACTCGTACGCGATCTCCTTCCAGGACAGGAAATCGTCGGCCCGCATCGTGGCGATCGAGCCGTAGGAGGCCCCGGTGATTTCCCTGAGGTAAAGCACCGCGGCGATCTCTTCCGGATAGAGGTCCCACACGTCGTGGATGTCGATAACCTCGCGGATGTCCATGCGCGAGACGCGGGCGATGACGTCGAACAGCACGATCTCGCCGAGTTCGGCGTCGTCCTCGACGACGAAGTACTCGTCCTCGTCGTAGCCGTACCGGTCGCGGAACATGTCCTCACGGGAGTACGTCACCCGTATGCTGTCCGCGGAGGCCGCGCTCACGACCAGTAGGGCGATCACCGCCGCCAGAGCCCATAGCGCCGTTCTGCACGTTGTACTCATGAGCGTCACCTCCAGGACCGGCCTGAGTCCGTCCTCGGCCGTCCGCAACCGCGCGGCGGCTCGCACTGTCTATGAGACCCCTATACCACTCCTTAGTGTAAGGGATTCTCAGGACGATTCGAGCGTCCTCTGAGTTCCCCGCTGTTCGCAGGTCGCCCGCAAGCCCCGCCGAAGGCTCACCGCGAGCGCGAGAGGGGAGCTGCGCGATGCTTGCCACGCTCGCTCCGCCGGTGTTCTGCCTGACCCTCGTCGCCGGGCTTGCCTCGGCGCGGAGCGTCGCGGTCTTGTCCTACGAAGAGGACGGATGGGCCAAAGCCTCCATAGAGAACGACGCCGTCCGCGTGGTGGTCGTCCCGGAGTTCGGCGGAAAGATCGAGAGCCTGCGCAGCGCGTCAACGGGTCGAGAGTTCCTCTGGCGGAACCCCGATCCATCCTACCGGCCGCGCGCGTACGGCGCCTCATTCGGCGATTACGAGGCCGCCGGGTGGGAGGACTGCTTCCCGGCCGTGGGAGCGGGGCCGTACCCGTTTCCGGGCGCGCTCGAGGGGCGAGCGATCCCCGACCATGGCGAACTCTGGACGCGGCCTTGCGAGTGGGCCGCGGAGGGCGACGCGCTCCGCACGTGGATCCATGGCGTCGCCTTCGCTTACCGCTTCGAGCGCGCGATCCGGCTCGACGGGAGCCGCGCGATCGTGAGCTACCGGGTCGAGAACTATGAGTCGGAGCCGCTCGTGCACGCCTACGCCGCGCACCCGCTGCTTGCCGTCACGGACGCGTGCCGGCTCGTACTGCCGCCGGGCAGGCTCGATGTCTCGGTCGCGGGCGCGTCGGGCGTGCCTCTCGCGGCGTGCGGGTACACGGAGTCGTGGCCGGTCATCCGGTCCGAGGATGGTACGCTCTTCGATGCTTCGCGGCCGGTTGCACGGAGCGGCGACTGGGCGGCGAAGCTCTTCGTGGATCGCGTTCCGGAGGGTTGGGCCGGGCTCCACGATGAGAAGACCGGCGACTACGTGGTTTTCTCGTGGGACCCGGACGAACTGCCCGAACTCGGCGTGTGGCTGAACCGCGGAGGGTGGAGGGGCGATCACAACGTCGCCTTCGAGCCCTGCGCCGGGGCGCCCGACCCCGTCCACAGGGCTTATGCGGCGGGTCGCTATGGGACGATCCCTCCCGGGGGCTCGGTCGCGTGGACGATCGCGGTCGAGGTCGGGCGGAGCCCGCGGGCGCCGGCGGGACTTGACGCGCGGGGCCGCGTCCGTTTCCATGACGAATGAGCCGTGCGCGAACGGAGCAGTTCGCATGGGGTTCGGAGGGGCCGCATGGGGAGGGACCCGCGTAGCGGGAGGGACCCCAACCGGCCCAAGTCAGACCCTTGTCTCGCAAAGGCTGGACCGTGTTCGCGAGGTACGGGGCCGGTATTGGGGCCCCTCCATGCACCACTTGTGAAGCGCTCAGTAGGCCTTCCGCGCGGTAGCCAGGCGGTGTGGAGCCACGGAGTAGGGTGTGTTTGATGTCTGAGTGTGACAAGTTCGCCTTCGTGATCCACCCCCTCAGCCTCGAGGACATCGCGCGGAAGTACCCGATCCTGCGCTACTTGCCGCCGATCGTGTCGCAACTCGCCTGCAAGTACCACCCACCGAAGAAGCTCTCGACCATCACGGGCATTCGGAGCAAGACGGGCAAGCGACTCGAGGGCATGTTCATCGGCTGCACGCTGACCTCGGACATGCTCATGAACGGCGATCAGGACGCCGCCATGGCGAACATCATCGGATGCTGCCGCATCGCGGAGCGCGAGGGCGCCAAGATCGTCGGACTCGGGGCCCTCACCTCGGTGGTGGGCGACGCCGGAGTCACGATCGCCAGAGAGGTCGACATCGCGGTCACAACGGGGAACACCTTCACGGTGGCGACGGCGATCCAGGGCGCGATGCGGGCGTGCGGGCTCCTCGGACGGGACGTCTCGACGCTCTCGGCGGGGGTGGTCGGCGCGGCCGGCTCGATCGGCAAGGCCTGTGCGAGGATCCTCGCGGAGGACGTCGCGGACCTCACTCTCATCGACCTGAACGGTCCCGAACTCGAGGCGTTCGCGCCCCAACTGAGCGGCAAGGCGAACGTCTCCATCAGCACCGAGCCCAACGCGACGATCCCGGAGATGGACCTGCTGCTAACGGTGACGAGTTCCGTGACGCCCATTATCGAGCCGGAGCACCTCAAGAAGGGCGCCGTGGTGTGCGACGTGGCGCGCCCGAGGGACGTGTCCGGCCGGGTCGCGAAGACCCGTCCGGATGTGCTCGTGATCGAGGGCGGCGTGGTCGCGGTCCCGGGCGACGTCGAGTTCGGCATCGACTTCGGCTTCCCGCCGAAGACCGCGTACGCGTGCATGTCGGAGACGATGATCCTCGCGCTCGAGGAGCGCTTCGAGGACTACACGATCGGCCGGGATCTCTCCGTCGACAAGGTCCGGGAGATCAGCGCTCTGGCCGAGAAGCACGGGTTCGAACTCGCCGGCTTCCGCAGTTTCGAGCGCGCGGTCGACCAGGACACTATCGACCGCGTGAAACGGCTCTCCGCCGAGTAGCGAGCCGCCGGCCGTCCCTTCGCCCAAACCGCCTCCTCACCGCGCCCGTATCCCGTGTGAACGCAGACGGGAGGCGCAGCATGGCACGGCTCGTATGTGTGGCGGTTGTGTGGATCGTGGCGATGGGAGCGGCGCTCGCGCAGGATGGCGGCCCGACTGAGCGCGAGTTCCGCATGGGCTTCACCCCCTTCCCGCATGACATCAGCCTGGAGGCGCTGGGCTGGGTGGACCGGTTCGTCGGGAGCGAGGCGGACATCGTCGCCTGCCACTTCGAGGGCGTGCCCTGGGCTGAGGCGCACTCCGGGGAGCCGTTCCATCCGCGGCTGATGGAGGAGTGGCGGCGCGCGCTGGATGCGGCTCCCGATGGCGCGGCCGTGTACCTCGCCGTGACCCCCATCGCTCTCTCGCGGGACCGCGTGGCCCCCTACCGCGCCGAGGAGGAGGACCTCCCGATTCCGGAACCAATCGCGGGACTGCCGTTCGACGACCCGCTGCTGATGCAAACGTACCTCGCCTACGTCCGGCGCGCCGTCGAGTTCTTCGATCCGGACTACCTCGCGATCGCCATCGAGTCGAACGAACTTCGCCACAACGCCCCCGACCAGTGGGACGCCTACACGCGGCTCCACACCCACGTCTACGAGGCGATCAAGGCGGAGAGACCCGACTTGCCGATCTTCGCGAGCCTCACGCTGCACAGCATGAGGAACCCGGAGTGGACGGACAGCGACGCGGTCCTCGCCGACTGGCTCGAACTCACGCCCTGCAACGACCTCGTGGCGATCAGCGCCTACCCGTTTCTGGGCGGACGAACCGCGCGCATCGCGGAGGACCTTGCGTGGCTCGACCGCACTTTCGGCCCTTACGGGAAGCCGTTCGCCGTGGCGGAGATGGGCGAGAACGCGGAGCCGCTGCGGCTTGAGGGCTTCGGCGTGACTCTACCGGGAACGCCCGACACGCAGAAGGCGGTGCTCGAAGCGTTCCTCGAGTTCCTGGGCGCCCACGAGTCGGAGTTCGTCATCTGGTTTGTGCCGCGGGACTACGACCTTCTGTGGGAGAAGATCGCGACCTCCGCGCCGGAGTGGGCCAAAGCCTGGAAAGACTGCGGGCTCGTATCCGAGGACGGCCTGGAGCGCCCCGCTCTGGCCCTCTGGCGCGAGTGGATGGCGCGGTAGGGGGGGGCGCCAAGGGTGCGGAGTGAGTGCTCGACGGCCTCGGCGCGACGCGGGGACGCGTCGCCTACCCCGTGAGTTCACGATGGGTCGGAATGCGCAACTGGCCTCGGCGCGACGTGGGGACGCCCACCCGGGCAAGCGGGCAGGGATGCCCGCGCTCCGTTGCCCGCGCCCCGAAGATTCCCTCCCAAGCATGTCATCCTGCCCCCTCCGCTGAAGGTATGCCTGGATGAGGGGCGCCTCTTGTGGATGCGGTAGCCGACGACAGGCGAAACGGGGATGCCGAACTGGTGCGAAGGTGCCAGCGCGGTGACGCTCGGGCCTTCGCCGGACTCGTGCGGGAGCACCGCCAGTCGGTCTTGCGGATCGCGAGGGCGATCGTGGGGTGTTCGGAGGAGGCCGAGGACGTGGCGCAGGAGGCGTTCTTGAGGGCCTATCGCGGTCTCGGCCGGTTCGACTCATCGCGCGACTTCGGGGCATGGCTCCACGCGATCACCGTCAACCGATCCATCACGGCGCTCAAGAGCCGCAGGCGGACGGCGACGTTCGTCGACTTCGGCGAGGCGCCCGAAGCGGTGGCGGCCGAAGGGACCGAGGAGTCCGTGACCGGCCGCGCGGCCGAGTTGCGCGTTCGCAGACTCATCGACGCCCTGCCCCTCAAACAGCGGCTCGCGATCACCATCTTCGGCCTCGACGGCATGGATCTCGCGGCGACCGCGGCCGCGATGAGGTGCTCGGTCGGGTCGGTGAAGGTGCATCTCCACCGCGCACGCGCGAAGCTCGCGGCGGAGTTGGATGGGGACGTGATCGGATGACATGTCAGGAAGCCAGAGAGCGGATGCACGCGGTGCTCGATGGGACCGAGGGCGCTCGGCGCGACCTGGATGCTCACCTGGAGGGCTGCGCCTCGTGTGCGAGGGAGTTCCGCGCGCTCCGCGTCGCGGCGGAGGCCGTTCGGCTGGCGGTGGATCGAGCGCCGGACGAGGCGAGCCTGAACCGCGTGGCGGCGGGGGTGGAGCGGGCGCTGCTCGCGGAGCCTCTCGCCGCGCGCCGACCGGCCGGGCTGCGGTGGGCGGGCGGGATCGCGTGCCTCGCGGTCGTATTCGCTCTCGGGGCGCTCGCGGGCAGGTCGGCGTGGCCGCGCACGGTCGAGGTGACGCGCCTGGTTGAGAGGCCGACGGTCGTCGAGAAGGTGGTCGAGGTGGAGGTTCCGGTTGAGGTGGTGCGTGAGCGGGTCGTCGAGCGGCGGGTGCCGGTGACGCGGATCGTGTACCGCGACCGCGCGGCGGCTGGGGCTCCGACTGCCGAGGAACCATCTCCCGAGCCGCGCGAGGCCGCGGTGCGCGTGGTGACCGGAGGCGGCGAGAACGGGCAGCTTCCGTGGACGGCGACGATCGGCCCGCGGACGAGCGTTCCGGTGGTCAGCTACGAGGTCAGGCCGGCAACGATCGCGCGGAACGCGGACGCCTCGGGCGCGGACGAAGCCGGTGAGGACACCATCGGTGCGGAGGCCTCCGCATCGACGACGCAAGCCTGCGCCTACACGGGCGCCGAGAAACATGGGAGGGATGAGCGATGAGAGGGATCCTGTGCATTCTGGCGGCGGCGCTGACAGCGTCGGTGGGTCTGGTGGGTGCCGCAGACGCGCAGCTTCTGGGTGGGGGCGGCGGCGAGGGCATGAGGCCCCTGGGCGGAGGCCGCGGGTCTGACGCGCGCCCGCCGGATGTTCAGGCCCCACCCGCCTCGCCGGAACTGGGGTGCGGCGGCCGGATGCTCGACCCGACCGTCGAGGAGGGCAAGTACCTCATCGAGGTGCAGGTCGTCTCCTCGGGCTACGCGCACGTCGGATGCACCAGCACGGAGGACTACCCGGGACCGCAGATCGAGAGCGTCGGCGGGGGAGTGACGCTCCGCACGGAGCCGCTGGGGCCGCCGGTGTCCGCTCGGTCGGAATCTGGCGGGTACCATGGAGGCTACGGCGGAGCCAGGCACTTCGGCGGCGGGACCGACGGAGCGCCGACTTACACGATGACGCCGCTGGCCGGTAGCGGGCAGCAAGGCCAGTCCGGTGGGAGCGGGTACGGCGGACGCGGCGGTCTCGGAGGCGGGGGCAACTACGCACCGACACCGCTGGCCGGTGGGGGGCAGCACGGTCAGTCCGGTGGGGGCGGCTACGGCGGTGGGGGGTACGGAGGGGGAGGCCTGCGAGGCGGCCTGGGCGGCCTGGGTGGGTTCGGCTGGCAGGACAACGGGATCGGCGAGTGGAGTAGCGGCGAGGAGTACGCCACTCTGAACTGGGCCGGCTGGTCCGCTTACGCGGCCGACCACCCGTGCGTCCGCGTTCCTGGATACGGCGTCGCGTTGAGCCAGGTCATGGCTCCGGGGGAGGCGTTCGCGAGAACACTCGGGTGGCCGGATGACGATGTCCGGTACTACATGGAGCGCACGGACGGGGACACATTCCGTCGCGTGCCGCTCGTGGAGGCCGAGGGCTACGACGTGAACGTGGGCCTCACGGAGCGCGAAGGTCGGATGGTGGTCGCTTTGGACCTTACCCGCCGCGCCTTCGTCGAGAGCCGGTTCGACGCGACGCTCAACGCCTACCTGGCGCTCCCGACGGTCATGACGGGGCAGTGCTCGACGGAGTTCGGGTTGGGGAGCGGCCACCGCACGATCCTGATCTGGCAGCCCTCTCCCCTCAACCTGGACATTATGGAATCGGTCCGTGGCCACTTCGCACCGCAGACGGTCGACGAGACGGCGCTGCTCATCTCGATCACGCCGGGGGGACATCCTGTGGCGGCCGCCCCAGGGCCGCTCGTCGCTGGGTCCCGGGAGTCATTGGTGGGCGCTCGCACTCCGACAGGCAGGGCCATCCGTATCGAGATGCTGCTCTTCGAAGCGGAAGTTGGCACGGACGGGTGGCGGAGCATCGTCGAATCCGGCGACGCGTTCGCAGGACTCGCGAACGCGTTCGCGCACGAGTATGCCGTCACTCCAGTGGCCGCACCTGTGCTGCTGTGTCGGGAAGGCGAAGAGGCGTCGCTGTCGATCGGAGACGATGCGCCCGGCGGGGTCGACGCTGTGGGCCTTGGTGACCGGATAAGAGTCACGCCCGAAGACGCAGGGGACGGACGCATCGTGCTGGCCCTCACATGGGAGTTCCACGGTCCGTGCCTGGCCGATCCCGCGGGCGAGCAGGCCGCATTCCAGGTCATGGCGTCGCAGCAGGTGCGCGCCCATTTCACGTGCGAGCCTGGGGGCCAGCAGATCCTCCGCGGTGTGTTCCGTCTGCCGATGCGGTCGGGAGCCGACGACACCGACGGTCTTGGGGCAGGCGGGCCCATCGAGCGATTCTTGCGGATTACCCCCACCCTCGCCGAGCCCACCGAGGCCGCCTCGATCCAGGTCGTCCCGTCCCCGGCACCCGGTCCCATCCACGTCGACGTAGGCCTCGGCGACAGGCACGGGCCGCGCACGTACTTCGGACGCTACCAGGAGTTCTGAGGGCGCCAGGAACACTGCGGCATCGCGGGCGGCCACAGCGGCTCTGCCCCCCTTAAGGCCGCGCCGACAGCAGGCGCGGCCTCGCCGCATCAGAGCGATCTCGCGTACTCCACCGCGGACTCGAAGATCGGCAGGCCGTAGGCGCGGTGCTCGCGGCGGGTCCAGTCAGGGGCCTGGTTCGGGTAGATGGCGTTCTCCGGGTGGGGCATCATGCCGAACACGTTCCCGCGCTCATTGCAGATGCCGGCGATGTCGGCGAGGGAGCCGTTCGGGTTGAAGGGGAACTCGCCGTTCGCGGGGCTGCCGTCGGGCTTCACGTAGCGGAAGACGACCTGGCCGCTCTTCTCGAGCCGCGCGAGGCCCGCCTCGGCCGCGTCCGGCGCGAGAGCGAACTTGCCCTCTCCGTGCGCCATCGGGACGAGCAGGTTCCGCTCATCGACGCGGCTGACCCACGCACAGCAGGTCTCGGGCTCGCGCTTGAGTTCGATGTGGCGGCACTGGAAGCGACCGATGTCGTTCGTGAGGAGCGCGGCCTCGGGCTCGTCCGGAAGGACCCCGGCCCAGCCGGGTAGGGCGCCAAGCTCAAGAAGCACCTGGAAGCCGTTGCATACCCCGCCCACAGGCCGGCCGGACTCGATGAACGAGCGGAGTTGGTGGCCCAGGTCGGCGCGGATGCGCGCGGCCCAGATGGCCCCGGCGCGGACGGCGTCGCCCGCCGAGAAGCCGCCGGGAATGAACAGAATGTCGTAGTCGTCGAGGTTCCGGTGGAGGTCGGCGGGCACGGAGTCGGCGTGCGCGAGCTGCTTCAGGTGCACGAGTTCGGCGGAGTCGGCGCCGGCGAGTTCGAAGGCGGCTTTCGCGTCCTCCTCGCGGTTGGTGCCCTCGATCCGCATCACGCACACACGTACCTTGCCCATGGCTGGCTCCTCGCGTCTTCGAACACCTCACCCCCCGCCCTCCTCCCCGTGCGGAGAGGGGGATGGGGGTGAGGTCGGGTTGCTCGGGTGGCGCCCTACTTCTTCGACGGCCGCTCGTACAGCGGGCACTTCCGGTCGACGGGATGGCGCTCGAGAATGGAGAGGGGCGGGAGGTCGCCCACGAGCGGTCGAACGTACTCGAGGAACTCCTCGGTGACGCCCATGCCGTCCTCCTGGATCCACTCGTGCGGCACTTCCTTGGTGATCCCGCGGACGGACTCGAGCGGGGTGAGTCCGGTCGTGCACTTGTACGGATGGTT
>CAZCER010000003.1:0-22894 GCA_964497385.1 uncultured Armatimonadia bacterium
GAGGGGCAGGACCTCGCGGACGCCATGGCGCGCGTTGAGGTCCGGTCGGGGCGGCACCTCGATCTCCTGCGCGAACTGCCCGACGACGCCTTTGACGTCGTCTACTTCGACCCTTTCTTCGAGGACGCCGTCGCCGGCTCCAACGACATGGACTCCCTGCGCGAACTCGGCGACCACTCACCGGTCTCCGAGGAAGCGCTCGCCGAGGCCCGGCGCGTCGCGCGTCTTCGCGTCGTGCACAAGGTCCGGACCGATCGACCCGAGCCCGCCGCTCTCGCCGGCTGGACGCTCGTGCGAGGCAAGCGCAGAATAGGCTACAGAGTATGGGAAGCCCACTCCTCATCCGAACCGCCCGACGACTGACCGCGCATTGCGCCGCGTCCCTCGTCCTGGCCGTCGCCGCCGGCCTGTCGGGCTGCGCGCCGAGGCTTCACGCGAACGACGCCCTCACGATCGAACGAGCGCTGACCCCAAAGACGGCGTCCACCTACGCCGCGACCGCCATCGACGGCGACACCCTCGACGACCCGACGCTGGGCCGCATCCGCCTCGAGGGCATCGACACTCCCGAGGTCGGCGAACCCGGCGCCGACGAGGCGACCCGCTTCCTGGACGCCCTCGTTCGCGGGCGCAGGGCCGACATCGCCTTCAGCCCGCTCTGGCCCCGCGACGTGTACGGACGCCGCCGCGCCGTCGTCTACACCCCGGGCCCCGCCGGCCCCGTGTGCGCGAACGTCGAGCTGTACCGGAGAGGCTACGCCCGAGCGTCGCGGATGGGCCCGACCTCCTTCCCGGTCGCTGAGTGGGCCAAAGAGCCCCCTCGGACGCTCCCGGCCGCGGCCGCGCTCTCGGACGCCGGCGCGAGCCCCGAGAAGACCGTCGTCTACGCAACGCGAACGGGCGCCAAGTACCATCGGGCTGAATGCCCGCACGCGCGCAACGCGCAGCCCCTGAGCCTGGCGTCCGCCCTGGCCCGCGGCCTCGAGCCCTGCTCCGCCTGCCGGCCGCCGGTGGTGACCGAGTGACCGGTCACTTCTACTTGCTCGCCGCGCATGAGCGCGAGTTCCGGATCGCCCTCGCCGAGGCGGAGGCCCTGCTGGGCGAGAGCGCGCGCGCGACGGAGCATGTTCTCGTAAGCCCCCATGAGGTCGACGCGGGACGGTCGGCTCACCTGACGCACGGCGCCGAACTCCTCTGGCGCGGCGGCAGGATCGAGGACCTGTACGCCCTTCTCGAACGCGAACCGATACAGGCCGAGAGGTTCCTGATCGAGGCGGTGAAGTTCCCGAGGCGCGGCGGCCCCGACCGGCAAACGCTCTGCGGCGAGATCGGCCTGCGCTTTGAGGGCCGCCCCGATCTGGACAATCCCGCGACGCGCTTCCTCCTCGTGATGGAGAAAGGCGAGTTCCTGTTCGGACGCGTCACCTCCCGCAACACGACCGACTGGCGCCCGCGCGTCCACAAGCCCTTTTCCTTCAGCGCCTCACTGGGACCCAGGCTCGCCCGCGCGGCGGTCAACATGGTCGCGCGGCCGGGCGACGTCATCGTCGATCCCTGCTGCGGCTCCGGAACGATCGTCATCGAGGCGGAGACGATCGGCGTGCGGGCGATGGGGTTTGACCGGGCGCCGGAGATGCCCGGACGCGCGCGGGAGAACGCGAGAGCGCTCTGCGTGGATGCGCTCTTCGGTGTGGCCGACGTGCGGACGCTTCGCGGGGAGTTCGACGCGGTTGTCACCAATCTGCCCTACGACATGATGATTCGCGTTCCCGATGGCTTCTACGCCGAAGCGCTCACGAGCATCCGAGATCTCGCCCCGCGCGCCGCGTTCTACGCTTCCGACGATCTGACGGCCGACGCCGAGTCCGTGGGTCTGACGGTGGAGCGCGTCGTCCCGCAGGTCACCCACACCGTCACCCGCCGCCTGCACGTCGCGCGCAGGCGGCCGGCTACTCCGTGACGGCCTCCACCGTGTACCGCGCCGCCGGGCTTGCGCCATCGACGCGCAGGACGCACCGCTCCGTCCGGCCGACCTCGATCCCGTCGGCCCGAACCACGAAGTAGGCGAACCGGCCCCAGTCCTCCCAGCGTAGCGCGCTCCCCTCGAAGAGGAGCGGGCTCCACGACACGGTGACCGTCGCGTCCTCCGCCGCGACCTCAGTTCCCCGGACGGCCGGTGCGGTGAAGTCGCCCGCGTCCGAACCCAACGGCATGTCGGCGCGCCAGTCGAGATACGCGCGAAGAGCCGCCTCAGCGGGACCGCCTGCAACCTGCGCGATCTCCTCCGAGCCGGCTTGCCACGGCCGAAGCAGCACCAGCCCGCAGCCAGCCTCGAGCAAGTCGCGCAGCGTGTCGTCCAAAGGCGCCTGGCCGTCCTCGGGCGCGTCGAGGGCCAGCCCGCGCGCGGCGCCGGACCGGGCGCCGTCGACGACCCACAGCGGACCCTCGTCGTCGGTCGGAGGCTCCTCGCATCCGGCGAACTCCCGCCACGTGGGATCCTCGGGCAGAAACGCCCGCGGCAGGATCATCTCCGGCGGGAGCCCGGCTTCGATCAGCCAGCCCACATGGTCCTCGGTCCACGCTCGCACCAGGCTCCTGCGGAACGCGAGCCACGCCTCCCAGCGCGGCGCGCCCGGCGTCGGCGTTCTGGGCGCATCGGCGTAGCCCGCGGGCTCCGCTTGGCCCTGGCCGGCCAGTTCCCCGCCCGGGGCGTACGCCCCCGCGCCGGACGACCAGTCGCGGAACTGCTCGAGAGAGTGGCGGGAGTAGTCCGCGTACGTGTCCGGATAGCCCGCGGCGCTGAGCCCGACCTCGTCCGGCCCGATCACGCAGGCGATCGTCCCGGGGAACGCCTTCGCGAGCGCCGCGAGTTCGAGGCCGATGCGGAGCGTGTACTCCCGGCGCGCCTTGCGAACGTCGGTCGCGTAGTGAGACATCGACGCCCAGTAACGCCCGCGCTCGGCCCCGAGCCCGTAGGATCCGTCGGCCAGGCGCTGACGGTTGTCGGGATCGCCGAGAACCTCTGCCGGGAGCCACGCGTCCGTGTGGTGCGGGGAGGCCCCGGCGAGAATCGCGAGGCGGACTCCCTCGTCGGACGCGGCCTGATACACCTCGCGAGCGCCCTCGCGGAAGCGAATCGCAACCCCGACCTCGACATACAGGCGGGGGCCGCCGATCCGGGCGCGGATGTCGGCGAGGCGCGCTCGCTTGGCCGCGAGCGTGAGGTCCGGCGAATCGAGCCCCTCATCGACCACGAAGACGCGGAAGGTGTTCGCCGCGCTTGGTCGGGGCAGAACATCCGCCAGGGCGCCTCCGCGGAGCGGTATCATGATGGCGACCAGACAGAAGGCGGCGAGCGGGACCGCGCGAGAGCGAGACGGCGTCCCCGGACCGGACGTCCGAACAGAAGACGATCCCATGCGCACACACAGCCCTCGACAACACGGCATGTCCGGCCTGCTCACTCTCCGCCGAGCCGCCATCGTCGCTCTCTGCCTGGTGGCGTGCTCGCTCTTTGGGCTTGTCCCGTTCGGGTGCGGTTCCGGCGTCGGCGACGATGCGGCCCCGTCCAACGCCGGCGCGGCCCCGTTCGCCAACACCGACAACACTCCCTTCGCCACGCGGACCGACGGACCGCGTGGCGCCATCCTCTACGAACCCGCCGGCGCGGACCCGGCAAGCTGCCGTGAGGCTCTCATCCGCGCGAAGGGGGCGGCTGAGGTCCGGATGCGGGCCGAGTCGGACGCCGCGAACGCGTTTGTCCGGTTGCTCGGAAGGCACGGACGCAAGGCTCCGGGCGTGGCGTTTCGCCCGAACCGGCGCGCCGTGCCGGTTCGGGACGGCGAGGTGCTGCGGCCCAGCCTGGCAGAAGCCGCGGGGCGGCAGGCCGGAACCGGCTTGACGTTTGCCTACGTGGGATGGACCGCCGCCGAGAAGGCGCTACTCGAGAGCGTCGTCACCGAGGCCTACCCCTACTGCGAGACCTACTACGGCCTTCCCGCGTTCCCGCACACCGTCACGATCGAACTCGATCCCTCGATCGCGAACTACGCGGAGGGCGTCTACGATTCCGGGACGGACACCATCTTCCTCGCGCCCCTCTCCGACAATGACCGCAACACCGAGTTCGCCGTGGTGCGGCACATGCTCCACGCGTTCCGCGATGACGCCATGCTCTCCTACGACGCGTGGGAGGACGGCCACGCGCTCGCCGTCGCGAACCTGGTCATGGCGCAGATCGAACCCGACTGGGACCCGACGCTCGAGCGCTCCGAGTACAGCCTCAACCTCTATGAACTCCTGAACACCCCCGAACTCGGCAATGACGCCATCTGGAACACGGGCTTCTCCGGCCTCATCGTCACGCGGCTCGCCTGCGCGAGCGGCGCTTGGATGAAAGTCCTCGTGGAGGACCCCCGCGCCATCGCGAAGTTCAACGAAGCCTACTACGCGCAGTTCGCATCGGACGCAAGCCTCGCCGGGGACGTGCCCCGCCTCACCGCGCTCATGTCCGGCATCGCGTCCCAGGTCGAGGCGCGGGGCTTCCACGACTGGATGCGGCGCCAGTACGCGCTCGACACGAGTCTTCCCGTCGGCAACCGCTTCTACGTCGGCATGATCCCGACGTACGAGGCCGTCGCCCTCTTCGTCACCTACACGGTGGTCGGGTCCGACGGCGCGGAGAAAGGCCAGGGCGGGACCGTAGCCGTCGAGTTCTGGGACTACACGCACGAGTACTCGCTGTTTGTGCAAGAGGGCTATGAGATCCCCATCGTGTCGACGGGAACCTCGGCCGGCATCGGGGAGTACTCGGGCTCGCTCTATAACATCGGCGGGCGGCAGCGGGTCACCATCGACCTGATCCTCGGCTCCGAAGTGAGGCACATCGTCTATCCCTACAACAGCCGCCGCGAGGACCTCGACTACAACGCCGACCCCGCGGGCGTCAACCTGTACGGGGCGCTCACCGGCCGAGACGAGGGAACGCTGACCCTGGCGTTCGACGGCGGCGAGGCCGTGGAGATCGCCCCGTCGCAGGGCGCCTTCAGCGCGCATGTCGGCGAAGGCTTCCTCAGCCCCGGAAAAGTCACGCTGAACTACTCGGACGCGGACGGCGAGACGCTCGCGCGGCAGTACAACGTCGGTTACTTCGACTACGCGATCGTCGAGTCGCTGGCCGAGCGCGCCGATCTCTCGCACACGCTCCTGCCGACCGAGACGGGCCTCACGCTCTTCTCACTGCCCGCGACCCCGGTGACCTCCGACGAGGCGGCGCTCTTTGGCCTCGAGCCCCAGCAGTTGCTTCTGGCCGAGTGGCAGGCGGACCAGGCTGGAGACGACAAGTACCGAATCTACCCGGACATCGACCCCATCAGGCCCGGGGTCGGCTACTGGCTGAAGCACGCCGCGCCGGTCACGGTGAGCGTTCACGCCGACCTCCCGGTCACGGATCTACCCTATCGCGTCCATCTCTCACCAGGGTGGAATCTGGTCGGGATCCCTCAGACGACGACCATCGCCCCCTCCTCCCTGTTGTTCGACCAGGGAGGCGACCCGGTCGAATACGCCAAGGCCGTCCAGAACGGGTGGGTGCGCAGCGTCATCTTCGCCTACGATCCGGCGACCGGCGGCTACATCGAGACCTCGCGCCTGGATCCTTGGGCGGGATACTGGATGCGCTGCATCTCCGCTGACGGCTGCAATGTCCACTTCTTCCCCGAAACCACGACCGCTTCGGCGCGTTCGGACGCTCCGACGGCGGCGGACCGGCTTCGCGCCCTCGGGGCCGAGGTGGCCGAGCTGGTCGTCAGGAGCGGCCCCGCCTCCCAGCGGGTTGTGCTGGCGCGCTCCGGCGCGGGGCGCGGCGCCTCGGACGCCGTTTGGGCCTCGGAGGCGCCTCCGGCCGCGCCCGGCTCGTCGCTGCAGGTCGGCGTGGAGCGCGGCGCGGGCCTGATGTGCGTGGACGTTTCCGAGAGCGCGGACCGTGAGTTGCTCGTCCGTTCCGCCGCCGGCGGCCCGATCTCCCTCGAGGCGCTGTCCGGCTCGATCCGCATTCCCTCGATGGGGATCGAACTCGCGGCGGGCGACGCCTGCGAACTCACCGCGGCGGACGCGACGCTCCGCGTGGGGGTGCGGCTGCCGTGAGCGCGCCCCGCGCCCTCAGAGCCCGGTGCGGCGCAACGCTCGCCCTGCTGGTCGCCAGCGCCGGCCTCTGGGCGCCCGCATGCTCCGTGAACGTCGGAGACACCATCGCCATCGCGACCGGCCGCGTTCGGGAGGCCGGCACCGAGGCGGCCATCGAGGACGCCTTCGTCGTCCTCGCCGGCTACGAGCGCGTCACCGGCGCGGACGGCATGTTCCTGATCGAAGGCCTGGTCGTGCCCGAAACCGGTGAGGCCGCGCTCTCGGTCTCGCGCGACGGCTACCGCACTTTCGACAGCGACTTCCTGTTCGACGCCCCCGGGGACCTCATCATCGACCTCGAGCCGGTCGCGAACGTGCAACTCGCCGGCACGCTGGACGGCAGCGTGAACGCGGTCACCAGCGGCGAACCCGTGGCCGGCGCCGAGGTCACGGTGAAGTCCATCGTCGGAACCAGCGTAATCGACGCCCAAACCGCGCACACCTCGGCCCTCGGCAATTGGCAGGTCAGCGGGATCGGGATCGGACTCGCCCGCGTCGAGGCCGTCGTCGACGGCTACCTCCCCGCCCAGGTCGACGTCGAGATCGCGCCCGGCCGCGCCTCGAACCGCTTCCTCGCGCTCGAGGTCGTCGAGGGAACGAGCCGCGTCACCATCGCGGGCCGCGTTTTCGACATCGAGACCCAGGAACCGATCGTCGGGGCCGTGATCGGCGATGACGAGTCGGATCGCACCGTGACCACCGACGCCGCCGGCAACTACACGCTGACCGAGGTGCTGGTGGGCAACCGCACCTTCAGCGCCACCGCCGAGGGATACGATCCCGCCTTCGTCTCGCTGCTCGTGCTCGCGGAGCCCGGCGCCGTCAACATCGGCATGGCCAGCGCCAGCGACACCCCGCCGCCGGGCGCGGGCTCCGTGGCCGGCTTCGTCACGGTGCAGGGCGCCGAGACCAACGCCGGCGTGGGCGTGAACCTCCGTGACGCGGCCACCGGCGAACTCCTGGAGCGGATGACCACCGGGGAGTCCGGCGCATTCGGGTTTCTGGTCGCCCCCGGCGACTACAAGGTCGAGGCCGTACTCAGCGGCTACGCGACCGCCTCCGTGACAGTGACCTACAGCTTCGGCGTCCCCGTCCGCAACATCCAACTGACGCTTCAACCCCTCTAGAGGTCCGCCGAACCGAGCCTTGCCCGAGGCCGTTCATAGGGGTAACCTACCCTCTCTGCGCGGTCCGCCCGAACGGTCCGAGCGCGAGAGCAAGGTGCTGCGAATTGCGCTTGCCTCTCAGTAACCCACAGGCCCCTCCCCGTGCGCTCCGCCTGGCCGCGACGGCGCTCTGCATCGGCGCGGCCCCGGCCTGCCGCGCACAGATCGGCGGGGCCGAAGCGGCGTCGGCGGGATGGCTCGAGGCCCAACTCCGGGCCCCCGAACTCGCGGTGGGCGGCTGGTGGCTCGTGGGCGGCGTCCTCGTCGTCTTGCTCGTGCTGCTCACGGTCGCCATCGTCTGGAACCGGTCTCTCAAGCGCGAGGTCGAGCACCGCACCGCCGAACTCCGGGCTCACCAGGGGTCCCTCGAGGACCTGGTGGAGGAACGCACGGCCGAACTTGGCGAGAGCGAGGCCAAGTACCGAAGCCTCTTCGACAACGCCCAGGTCGGAATCTTCCAACTCCACGTCCCCTCGGCCCGCTTTCTCAAGGCCAACCGCGCCATGGCTCGCATGTTCGGCTATGAGAGCGGGGAGGAGATGGCGGCCGATTACAGACCGCGCGAGCGGGACGACGAACGCCAGGTCTGGAGGGAAGCCCGCGAGGACCTCCTGGCCGACGGCGAGGTGCGCAAGCGAGAGATACGCCTGCGGCGCAAGGACGGCAGCATCGGCTGGTTCGAGTACTCCGGGAAGCTCGACGGCGACGTGATGACCGGCGTGGCCGAGGACGTCACCGCGCGCAAAGGCGCCCAGAAGGCTCTCGAAAGCAGCGAAGAGCGCTTCCGACTGCTCGTGCAGAACGCGTCCGACGTGATCTGGGTCACCGATGCGACCGGGCGGCTGACGTGGGTGAGCCCCTCGATCGAGCACGTCACCGGACATCGCATCGATGAGTGCCTCGGCAAGGAACTCGTCGACCGAGTCCACTTCGACGACTCGGGGGCCGTCCGAAGCGCCCTCGCCGTTTGCGCCGCCGAGCCCGGAGCGACCACCCGCGTCCAGTTCCGCCTTCGGCACGCGGACGGGTCGTGGATCTACCTCGACGCCATCGCCACCAACCTCATCGCCGTGGACAGCGTCCGCGGCATCGTCGCGAACGCTCGTGACGTCACGGACCGCGTGCTCGCCGAGCAGGCGCTCGACGCCCTGTCGCGCCAGGACTCGCTCACGCGTCTCGCCAACCGCCGCGCCTTTGAGGAGCATCTTGCCCGCGAGTGGAGGCGGTCGTCCCGCATTGGAAAGCCGCTGTCTCTCGTGATGGCCGACATCGACGGCTTCAAAGCCTTCAATGACGCCTTCGGCCATCTCGCCGGCGATGAGTGCCTGCGGCGCGTGGCCCAGGTGATCGCGGACACCTTCCAGCGGGCTGGCGACTTCCCCGCGCGTTGGGGCGGGGAGGAGTTCTCCGTGGTGGTCGCTGAGTCGGACGCGGCGGACGGTGAGGCCTGCGCGGAACGTCTCCGCGTCTCCGTCGAGAGGGCGGGCATCTCGCGCGACTCGGACGGGACCTCCGTCGTCACCGTCAGCGTCGGCGTCGCCACCGCCCTGCCGTCTTCGAACCTGCAGGTCCGCGCCCTCGCCGAGGCCGCGGACCAGGCCCTCTACGCCGCCAAGTCCGCCGGCCGAAACCGAGTGGTCGCCCGCGTCGTGGGCGAGTAGGGCAGGAACTTTGTCGGGCGCCCCGAACGGCGGGTATAATCCGTTCGTTTGGCGACACGGATAGACGCGCGCCGCTCGGCCGGTTGCGCTCGCCGGAGAGGACGTGCTCCCGCATGGCTCATCTGGGGACTCGCCGCCGCCATGGCCTTCGCCTGACGGGGCTCGCGCTCTTCGCCGCTCTGGCGGCGCAAGCTGGGGCCTCGGAGATCTCCGAGACGCTCGAGAAGTGGCTCGGCGAATACACCAAGTACCTCGTCGAGAGTTCCGTGCCCGTGGAGGACGACCCTCTCCTTCAGGGAATCGTCGAGGGTCTCGGCGGCGACCTCGCGGCCGTCGGCGGAAGGCGTGACGTGCGCCATCGCTTCCGTGTGCTCGACACCGACGAGGTGAACGCCCTGGCGGGCCCCGCAGGCTTCATTTGGGTCACCAAGGGCGCCCTTCGCTACGTCGAAAGCCCCGATGAACTCGCCGCGATCATGGGCCATGAAGTCGCCCACGTTACGCACCGACACGGCTGGGAGGCCTTTCGGCAAGACATCGCCTTTCTGGCCCTGCTTCTGAGCGCCCCCTCCAGCGTCCCGGTGGACGCCTTGCGCTGGGCCGACAGCGCCTACTTCGTCGCGGGCCTGCAAATGAGTCGCTCGGACGAGCGCCAGGCCGACGAAGAGGGCGTCCGATTCGGCTTGGCCGCCGGCTACGACGCCCGCGCGGCCGCGGACTTCTTCTCTCGGCTCCTCGAAGAGGAGGGCGGCGACCTCAGCCGCCTCGAGATCTACTTCTCCACGCACCCGTCCCACACCGAGCGGATCGAGCGCATCGCCGGCCACCCCGACCTTGCGCGGAGCGCCGAGTGTCTGCTCCGCATCGGCGACGGTTACCTCAACCGCCGCCTCTTCGCCAGCGCCCTGGCTTGCTACGACGCCATTCCGGTTGAGGACCGCGAGATGCGTTCGCTCGCGCACTCGGCCGTTGCCTGCGCCTTCCTGGGCGACTTCGACCAAGCCGCCGCGCTCCTGGAGGAGGCCGCGTCGAGCGGCTGCCCTGTTCCCGCCAACGCGGAACTAGAGGACGCGCGCGCCGTCGTCGCCTCGTTGCGAGAGGCCCTTCCCGTGCGTTCGCTCGCCGGACCCTCGGAAGACCGCGTCCAGGAGCTTCTGCGCCGCCTCGACGAGGGTGAGCGGGCGCTGACGGCCTGTCTCGAGGACCTGCGCCCCGAAGAGGACAAGATGGCCGCGCGCCGCGAAGCCACCGCGCGGAACCTCAACGCGGTCACTCAAGCGACCGAGGCCTACGCCCGCATGGAACCCGCGTCCCGCCGACTCCTGGTCGGCTCGGAACGCGCAGGCACGCCGCAGTCCGCCCTCGGCGCCGCGCGAGCGGCCGCCGCCGGAACCGACGCCCGAATCGCCGACGCCTGCGAGACGCTCAAGAACCGCCTCGCCCTGAGCGCTGAACTGAGCCGGAGCCTCCGGAGCGGCTCCGCGTCCGCGGCCGTTGCGGACCTCGCGGAGCGGTGCGCGGCCGAGAACGAGGCGCTCGCGCAGGCCACCCGCGAGTCCATACGCCTTTCCGAGGGCTCGGCGGATGCGCTCGAGCACGCCGCAGACGCGATGGCCGAAGCCTGCGCCGACGGCGGGATCCCGTGGGCGGCCGGAGCGGCGAACCTGGCGGCGGCCGTCACTCTCGACGCCCAAGCCGAGGACGCCCTCGCCCGGGCCG
The DNA here is from genome assembly GCA_964497385.1 of uncultured Armatimonadia bacterium. Lineage (GTDB taxonomy): Bacteria > Armatimonadota > Zipacnadia > UBA1398 > UBA1398 > CAZCER01. The sequence goes on from CAZCER010000003.1 coordinate 10,730, forward strand.
AGATCTCGAACGCGCTGCTGCGCATCTCGCTCGAAGCGATCCGCTCCCCGGTGTCTCCGGAAGCGACCTACGAGGCCGCCGCGGCGGTGATGCGGCTCTCTCCCGAAGAACTCGCTCAGGCGCGCCGCCTCACCGCCGACGCGGGCATGGGGCTTCTGATCGCCGCGACCGCGAAGCAGACGGGCCGCCCCGCCGCGGCCTCGGCGGCGGCTCTGCTGGGATCCCAAGACCGCGGCCTGGCGCTTCGCTCCCTCGGCGCCGACGCCGGCAACCTCGCCATTGCGCTGCGGCTCGCGGCGCGGGCGCTCACCCGCGAGCGCGTCGCGATCGACGCGCTGAACGGCGGCGCGGTGGAAGGGTGATTCCCGTGCGCTTCACCCGCCAGACCTGCCTGGCTCTCGCCCTCGCGGCCGGCGCCGGCTCAGCCCTCCTGGGCCTTGCCCAGCAACAGCCCGCGGAGCACACGCCTGAGCCGACCGAGCCGCCCCTCGCCGCGCGGCTTGTCCTCGACACGTCGGCCCCGCTCGTGAGCGACGGGGTGGGGCTCTTCTTCGAGGGCTTGGCGGTCACCGGACCTGACGGCGCGGTGCGCTACGCCGAGGCCACCGACGCGATCCACGCCAAGGCCATCGCTCTGCTGGGCCTTGCGGACACCGCGGAGTGCCGTGAGGCGCTGGGGGACGCGTTGCGCATCCTCTCCGAGCAGCGGAACCCCGATGGGAACGTCGTCCTTCGGGCGGTCCTCGATCTCCCGGCCGCGCGGCAACTCGCGGCGGACCACGCGGCTGCCTCGCAGGCCGCGCCCGAGGATCCCGGCGGAGGGCCCAGGCCTCCCACGCTCGCGGTCGGACCGAGCCAGCCCGCCGATGAGGCTTCGCTGGAGGAACTGCTGCGGCTCTCGCGCGAGAACCCGCAGGACGCGGAGGTCATGCTGCGCCTCGGGCTTCGCTACGCCGCGACGGGCCGCGCGTCGGAGGCCGTCGTCTACTTCCAGCAAGCCGCGGACGCTTGGGGGATGGATCCTCGAGCGGCCGAGGCGCGCTCAAGCCTCGCGGCCGTGTACTTCGTCCAGCGCCGGATCGCCGACGCCCTGAAGCAGTACCGCTTCGCCCTGCAGGTCGACCCGACGTACGCGCTGGCGCACTACGGTTCGGGAGCCTGCTACGAGGCCCTCGGCGAGACCGCCCGCGCCCGCGCGGAGTACACCGCCTTCCTCACCCTCCAACCGGACGGCCCTCTCGCCGACGCCGCGCGCGCGGCGATGGCGCGCCTGTCCGGAGGCGGCGGATCCGAGGCCGGCGCCTCCGACGCGCCGTAGCGGCCGCCCCCGACGCCCCCCGATTCGCAACGCCCGGCCCAAGACAGGAGCGCCCTCATGACCGTGCGCGACTTCCAGGAGAGCATCGCGAAGACGTATCTCGAGAAGGACGCCGCCCGCGGCGCGTTCGAGTCCTTCGCCTGGCTCGTCGAGGAGGTTGGGGAGTTGGCTGAGGCCCTGCGGAGCGGCTCGCGGGGCGAACTGGAGCATGAGTTCGCCGATTGCCTCGCTTGGCTCGCGAGCCTTGCGAACATCGCGGCGATCGATCTGGAATCGGCCGTCGCCCGATACAAAGAGGGCTGCCCCCGTTGCGGCGAGCAGCCCTGTTCGTGTCTGGATTCCACGCACTAGCGCAACGAGGCGCCGGCCTCTACTCCTCCTCCGGCGCTTCGTCCTCCTCGTCCACCTCCGCCTCGTCCTCTTCCACCTCGACGTCGGCGTCGAGATCTTCGGCCTCGATCGGCTCGGCGGCGTCTTCCTCTTCCTCTTCGGAGTCCTCGGCGTCATCGTCCTTGCGGTTGGTCATCTTGAGCCAAGCCGCGGTCAGGTCGCCGTCCATCTCCTCCGAGGGCTCGTCGTCGCTCTCGTCGTCATCGAGCGGGAAGTCCCCATTGAGATCGATCACGATGTCGTGGTCGAGCGCCCCGATCGTGATGTCCTGGCTGGCGTCCGCAAGTCCGACGCGCGTTTCCTGATAGGTCGCCATCCCCGAACCGGCGGGGATCAGTCGGCCGATGATGACGTTCTCCTTCAGACCGCGCAACGGATCGGACTTCCCGCGGATCGCCGCCTCGGTGAGCACTTTGGTGGTCTTCTGGAACGAGGCCGCCGACAGAAAGCTCTCGGTCTGCAACGAGGCCTCGGTGATTCCGAGAAGCATGACCTCGGCCGTCGCCGGTTTGCCGCCCAGTTCGGTGACCCGGATGTTCTCGTCCAGGAGAGCGAAGCGATCGAGGACCTGCCCGGGCAGAAGATCGGTCGAGCCGTGGTCCACGACCTTCCGCTTCCGAAGCATCTGCCGAACAATGACCTCGATGTGCTTGTCGTTGATGAGCACGTTTTGGCTGCGGTAAACGCGCTGGATCTCCTTGACCAGGTAGTCCTGGCAAGAGTGCGCGCCGCGCAGCTTCAGAACCTGCTGCGGATCCAGCGGGCCTTCGGTAAGACGGTCGCCGGCCCGCACGCGCTGACCCTTGCGGACCTTGAGGTAGCCGCGGTAGGGCACCATGTAGGACCGACGCAGGTGCACGTTCTTGATCTTGTAGCGACGAAGCTGGCGGAGCACCTTCTCGGTGATCTCCACGCCCTCCTGGGCCACCAGCGTGCCGTCTTCCGCCACGACCGTCTGCGCGAGAGTCTCGCCCTTGATGCGCGTGCGAGCGGTCGCCGGCTGCTCCGAGTGGATGATCACGCGGCGGAGGCCGCGCTCGTCGATGTCGGCCACGATCCCGTCGAACTCGCTTACGATCGCGAGACCCTTCGGGCGGCGCGCCTCGAAGAGTTCCACAACCCGCAGGAGACCGGAGACCGGATCCTCCAGAACCTTCAGGACGGCCTGGATCGCGCGCGTGTTCTCACGCTGCTCGCCCGAGGTGTCGAGGGAGACGAGGCCCTTGTCGATGTCCTCGTGAAGCTGCCGAATCGCTTCCTGCTGCTTCTTCTTCACGTCCGCGACGCCCGTAATGGTCTGGGCCGCGACGCCTCCGATGTGGAAGGTCCGCATCGTGAGCTGCGTGCCCGGCTCGCCGATCGACTGGGCCGCGATGATGCCGACGGCCTCGCCGATCTCGACCGGACGCCACGTGGCCAAGTCGCGCCCATAGCACGTCGCGCAGATGCCCTGCCGCAGGTCGCAAGTCAGAGGACTGCGCACGCGCGCGTGCCGGATCCCCGCGTCTTGCACCGCCTGCGCCAGGTCCGCGGTGATCTCTTCGCCCGCCGCGACGATGACTTCGCCCGTCTCGGGATGCACCAGATCCTCGGCCGCATAGCGGCCGCGGAGGCGCTGGGCCAGGCGAAGCATCGGCGCCGAGTCCGAGATGTCGCTCGGAAGCTGCGCGCCGCAGTTCTGACAGATGTACGGCGGGTCGCCCTCGCGCTGAAGATCCTCCGCCCCGCACTCGGGGCAATACACGTCGGTCTCATACACCGGCGTCAGAACCACGCCCTCCGTCGTGCCGCAGTCCACGCCGCGCACAATCACGTCCTGCGCCACGTCCACCAGACGCCGGGTGAGATAGCCCGCGTCGGCAGTCCGAAGCGCCGTGTCGGCGAGACCCTTGCGCGCGCCGTGCGTGGACACGAAGTACTCCAGCGTGCGGAGCCCCTCGTGGAAGCTCGACTTCACCGGCAGGTCCTCGATGAGGCGTCCGAACGGGTCGGTCATGAGACCGCGCATGCCCGCGAGCTGCGTGATCTGCCGCGAGTTGCCTCGAGCGCCGGAACTCACCATCATGTTGATCGGGTTGAACTCCGAGATCGACTCGCGGATGTCGGTCATGACGTCGTCCGAAGCCCGCATCCAGCGCTCGCGAACATGGCGCTCGCGCTCCGTCGGCGTGATCAGGCCGCGTCGGAAGTCCTCATTGTACTGGGAGACGCGCTCTTCCGTCTCGGCGATGATCTGGTCGCGCCGCGTGTTGATGTCCATGTCCGAGAGCGAGATGCTGATCCCGGCGATGGTCGCCCACTCGAAGCCAAGCGTCTTGAGGTCGTCCAGCAGGTCGACGACGCGGTCGTGGCCATGCCGCTGGTGGACGTCGTCCACCAGTTGCGAGAGTTCCGGCTTCTTGTACGTCCGGCTGTAGTCGCGCAGGTCGAGGGGGACGTACTCCGCGAACACCGTCCGCCCGATCGTCGTCTCCACGAGCTTGCGCTCGATCCGGAACGCGAACTTCGCCCGGGCCCCGATGCGCTTCTCGCTCAGCGCCTCGCCAACGACGTCCTCAAGAGCCTGGACCGTGCGCTCGTAGGCCGTCAGACCGTCGTCCTGCGGACGCGGCGGCACAACCGTCAGGCCGCTCTCATCGCCCGCGGCGGCCTCGCCCTCGTCTTCGCCCTCCGCAGGCTCTTCTTCCGGTTCCGCGTGGCGCGACTCGTAGCCCGCGAGAGCCTGCTTCGCGCTAAACGAGATCTCGGGGTCGTCCACGGTGAACGAGGTGTTGCCCCCGTAGCGCCGCGACTCGTGGGCGCGCGCGCAGATGACCTCGAGCCGGGTCAGGAAGTCGGCGTGTATGACCTCGTCCAGATCGTGCTCGACGACGAGCGTGTCGACGCGAGCCTGACAGGGCTGATGCAAGTCATGCCACTTCTGCTCCCACGCTTGCCGCGCTTCCTCCGGGCTCGCGAAGCAGCGCCGAGGACGGTTCTCATCGCCGTCGCGCTTGGTCGCGAGCTGCGTAAGGTAGAAGCAACCGAGAACGATGTCGTACAGCGGAGCGACGACCGGATTGCCATCGGCCGGCTTGAACAGGTTCTGGCTTGACATCATCAGGATGCGAGCCTCGGCCTGCGCGAACTCCGACAGCGGCACGTGGACGGCCATCTGGTCCCCGTCGAAGTCCGCGTTGAAAGCGGAGCAGACGAGCGGATGCACCTGAATCGCCTTGCCGTCGACCAGCTTCGGCTCGAACGCCTGGATGCCGAGACGATGCAGCGTCGGCGCGCGGTTCAGAAGCACCGGATGATCCTCGATGACCTCCTCCAGCGCGTCCCAAACCTCGGGGCGCAGCCGGTCGACCATGCGCTTCGCCGTCTTGATGTTCGTGGTGAAGCCCTTCTCCACAAGCCGCTTCATGACGAACGGCTTGAAGAGTTCCAGAGCCATCTCGCGCGGGAGCCCGCACTGGTTCAGCTTCAGATCCGGTCCGACCACGATGACGGAGCGGCCGGAGTAGTCCACGCGCTTGCCGAGAAGATTCTTGCGGAAGCGGCCCTCTTTGCCCTTCAAGAGGTCCGAGAGCGACTTCAGCGGCCGACGCGTCTGCCCGCCCGAGACGGGGTGCGCGCGCCGCTGGTTGTCGATCAGCGCGTCCACCGCCTCCTGGAGCAGCCGTTTCTCGTGGTTCACGATCGACTCCGGCGCCTTGATGTCCATGATGCGGCGGAGACGGTTGTTGCGGTTGATGATCCGGCGGTACAGGTCATTCACGTCCGAGGTCGCGAAACGACCGCCGTCGAGCTGCACCATAGGCCGGAGTTCCGGCGGAAGCACCGGCACGGCCTCCAGAACCATCCACTCCGGACGCGTGCGCGACCTCCGGAACCCGTCCGCGACCGAGAGGCGCTTGATCGCGCGCAAGCGCCGAGGGCCGGAGTTGGTGTTCGCGATCTCGTAGCGAAGCTCGCGGCAGAGTTCGTCGAGGTCGATCTCCCCGAGGAGCGAGCGGATCGCCGCCGCGCCCAGATCGGCGTGGAAGACGCCGCGGAAGTCCTCTCCGAGGTTCTCCGCGAGCACCTCCGAGAGGCGCACGAGCCCCCGGTACTCCACTTCGGTGATGAGCTGCTTCTTCTCGAGTTCGAGGAGCATCTGAAGCGAGCGCTTGAGTTGCTCGATGCGCTCCTCCAGGGCGTCCTCCTCAGCCTTGAACAGGTCTTCCAGGTCGCGCTCCTTCTGCAGGATCGCCACCTCGTCGGCCGGCCCGTCCTCCAGTCCCTCGTCGCCCTCTTCGGCGTTCCCGCGCGAGACGCCCTGCAGGGCGAAGTCGTCCTCCTCGAGTTCCGGCTCCATGTAGGCTTCCGGGTCCCCGACCGGGTTCAGCCTCCACTCCTCGAAGCGCTCGCGCCGCTGAATCTTCCACTTGTCGAGGGCCTGGCGCTCCTCCGCAACGCTCTCGTCCGCGACCCGACGGATCTCGTCCGCGTGGTCGGCCACGCGCTGCGAGGAGACGTGCGTGACAATGTAGGAGGCGAAGTAGATGACCTTCTCCAGAGCCTTGGGCGACATGTCCAGCAGAAGCCCGATGGGGCTCGGAACGCCCTTCAGATACCAGATGTGGCACACCGGCGCGGCCAGCTCGATATGGCCCATCCGCCGCCTGCGAACGCGCGAACGGGTCACCTCGACGCCGCACCGATCGCAGATGATGCCCTTGTACTTGATCTTCTTGTACTTGCCGCAGTGGCACTCCCAGTCGCGCGACGGGCCGAAAATGCGCTCGCAGAACAGGCCGTCGCGCTCGGGCTTGAAAGTGCGGTAGTTGATGGTCTCCGGCTTCTTGACCTCTCCGTAGGACCACTCACGGATGGTTTCGGGCGAAGCCAGGCTGATCCGCAGTGAATCGAATTCACCCAGAAGCGCCAAGGTGGGAACCTCCTAGCGTTGGCGGGGCGCCGTAGCCGAACGACGCCCCGACTTGTCCGACGCGGTCACTTAGCGCGTGGCCGTGAAATCCTCATCGATGTCCTTGATCTCGAACTCCGAGCCGTCCGGGCGCTCCGCGGTGATGCGCAACCCCAGGCTCTCGAGTTCCTTCACCAGGATGAAGAAGCTCTCCGGCACGCCGGGATCGCCGATGCTCTCGCCCTTGACGATGGACTCGTAGGTCTTCACGCGACCCACCACGTCGTCCGATTTGATCGTCAGCATCTCCTGCAGGGCGTGCGCCGCCCCGTAGGCCTCGAGAGCCCACACTTCCATCTCGCCGAACCGCTGGCCGCCAAACTGCGCCTTGCCGCCAAGCGGCTGCTGCGTGACGAGGGAGTACGGGCCCGTGGACCGGGCGTGGATCTTGTCCTCCACCAAGTGGTTCAGCTTCAGGAGATACGCGCTGCCCACCATGACGCTCTGGTGCAGCATCTCGCCCGTGAAACCGTCACGCACCTCGCAACGGCCGTTCTCGCGAAGGATGCCCCCGCGATCCCGACCGACCTTCATAGCCTTGGCGAGGACGGCGTCGATCTTCGCCTGCGTCGAGCCGTTCCCCGAACCGTCGTAGTTGATGATCTCGCAGACCAGATCCAACTCCTCCGGACGGATGCGAGCCAGCTCCTTCTTCAGGGCCGACGTCAGAGCCGCGACGTTCGCCTCGCTCGCGGCCACCAGATCGTCCGAACTCGCTCCGTCCCGAAGGAGATCGTGCAGGTTCTCCGTCGTGATCGCGTCCGGCAGATCGATCGCCACGCGCACCGACTCGCCGTCGATCACGCGAACCAACTCGTCCTCCACGAACGCCTTGATCGCCCGCGCCGCCCGCGCGTCCGCGAGTGCCGCCATGTAGCGGTAGACCTCGCTCTCGTGGAAGCCCTGGAACACCGGCGAGCAGAACCGCACGCCGAGTTCCTCGGCCACGAGGCCCATGTGCGCCTCCAGGATCTGGCCGACGTTCATGCGAGACGGCACTCCGAGAGGATTGAGGATGACGTCGCACGGCGTGCCGTCCGCCATAAACGGCATGTCCTCCATGGGGAGGATCTTCGCGATGACGCCCTTGTTCCCGTGGCGGCCCGCGAGCTTGTCGCCGATCATGACCTTGCGGCGCTGCGCCACGTACACGCGTACGAGCTGATTCACGCCCGCCGGCAGCTCATCGCCGAGGTCGCGCTTCAGCTTCCCGCCGCACAGCCCGCAACCGGTGGACTCCGGCGGACGTCCGCAGTGAAACACCGCGCCGCAGCTCTCGCAGACGTAGCGAAAACGCGAGAACACGCGAACGCCGACAACCTTGCCCTTCTCGCCGTGCGGGAGGCGAAGCGAGACATCCCGCATTTCCTCGGCCTTTTTGCCGAAGATCGCGATGACGAGCTTCTCCTCCGCCGTCAGTTCGGATTGGCCCTTCGGTGCGACCTTGCCGACCAGGATGTCCTCCGCCCGCACCTCGGCGCCGGGGATGATGATCCCGTTGTCGTCGAGGTACTTGCGGGCCTCGTCGCCCACGTTGGGAATGTCCGGAGTGATCTCCTCGGGCCCGAGCTTCGTGTCCCGCGCCTCGGTCTCGTACTTCTCGATGTGAATAGAGGTCAGCACATCGTCGCGGACGAGCCGGTCCGACAGGATGATCGCGTCCTCGTAGTTGTACCCGCGCCACGGAATGTAGACCACGTTCAAGTCCCGCCCCAGCGCGAGTTCGCCGTAGCGCGTGCTGGAGCCGTCCGCGATGACGTCGCCCTTCTTCACGCGCTGCCCGGGCTTCACGAGCGGGTGGTGGTTCGTGCACGTCGCCTGGTTCGTGCGAACGAACTTCAGTAGCCGGTACTCGTCCACCTCGCCCGTGCGACGCTTGATGACCACGTGCGACGCGTCCGCCTCCTCGACCCGGCCGCCCTCTTCGGCGACGATCAGGGTCCGAGAGTCCTTCGCGATGCGCTCCTCCATGCCCGTGTGAATCAGCGGCGACTGCGACTGGACCAGCGGCACGGCTTGACGCTGCATGTTCGAGCCCATCAGACCGCGAATCGGGTCGTCGTTCTCGAGGAACGGGATGAGCGACGTCGCCGCGGAGAAGAGCTGTCGCGAAGAGACGTCCATCAGGTCGACCTGGGTGACCGGAAGGCGCGGGTAGCCCCCGCGGGCGCCGCGGCAGATGACCCGCTCCTCGAGGAACTTGCCGTTCGCTCCCGTCTGCGTGTCGGCCGGCGCGATGTTGTAGCGGCGCTCCTCCTCGGCGTTCAGGTAGACGATCTCCTCCGTGACGCGCCCGTCCTTCACCTTGCGGTAGGGCGTCATCAAGAAGCCAAACTCATCGAGCTTCGCCTGCACCGCGAGCGCTCCGACGAGTCCGATGTTCGGCCCCTCAGGCGTCTCGATCGGGCAGATGCGGCCATAGTGGCTCTCGTGAACGTCGCGGACCTCGAGCTTCGCGCTCTGACGCGACAGACCGCCCGGCCCGAGAGCCGACAGACGCCGCTTGTGCGTGAGTTCCGACAGCGGGTTGACCTCGTCCATGAACTGGCTGAGCTGGCCGCTTCCGAAGAAGCTGCGCACGGCCGCGGTGATCGGCTTGATCGAGATGATCGCCTGCGCGCTCAGCTTGTCCGGGTCCATCGACGTCATGCGCTCGCGCGCGACGCGCTCCATCCGGAGAAAGCCCACGCGGAACTGGTTGAGGAGCAGTTCGCCCACCCCGCGGATGCGCTTGTTCTCGAGGTGATCGATGTCGTCGACGTCGTAGCCTTCCTTGCCCTCGCCCAAACCGACGAGGTAGCGCACGATCGCGATCACGTCGTGCTTCGTGAGCCCGCGCTGCTCGAGCGGGAGGTTCACGCCGAGCTTGATGTTCAGCTTGTAGCGGCCCACGCGGTCGAGATCGTAGCGCTTATTGTCGAAGAACATCGAATGCACGAGCGAACGCGCGCCCTCTTCGGTCGGCGCGTCGCCCGGGCGAATCTTCTTGTAGATGTCGTAGAGAGCCTCGACCTCGGCGTGCGCCGGGTCCTCCGCCATCGTCTCCGCGATGTAGCGCCCGACCTTCAGCGCGTCGAACTTCTTCGGCTTCATCGCCGCGATCCGGCTCGCCTGCGCGTCGTCGATCGTCCGGTACGCGCCGACGATGAGCTTCCCGTCCGAGTCCAACACGTCGCGCACCGAGACGAGTCCGACCAGGTCGTCCACCGTTGGCGTCTTCAGCGAGACGTGCTCGCCGAAGAGTTCAAGGATCTGCGCGTCGTTGCCGCACTCGATCGGGTTCTCCTCATCCGGGTCCGCGAAGTAGTTCATCGCCCGGAGAAGAGTGGTGGCGGGAAACTTGCGGGTCTGACCGATCTTCACCGAGATCACGTCGCTCGCGTCCGCCTCGAACTCCACCCAGACGCCCTCGGTCGGGATGAGCTGCGCGGAGAAGAGCTGGCGGCCCGAGAAGTCGATCTGGTCACTGAAGTACACGCCGGGAGAGCGCGCCAACTGGTTCACAACCACGCGCTCTGCCTCGTTGATGAGGAAGGTGCCTTTCGGAGTCATACACGGGATCTCACCCATGTACACCTCCGACTCGCGAATCTCACCCGTCTCCTTCGTGACAAGTCGAACCTTGGCGCGCAGAGGGCGCTCGTAGGTGATGTCGCGCTCGCGACAATCCTCGAGCAGAAACTTCGGCTCGCCCAGCTCGTGCTCCAGAAACTCGAGTGAGATGTTCCCCGTGAAGTCCTCGATCGGCGAGAACGTCTGGAAGAGTTCCGTGAGACCGTCTTCCAAAAACTGCCGATACGACTCCGTCTGAACCTCGATCAGGTTCGGGATGGGAACCACTGGAGGAGCTGTTTGCGCCCTCAGGCTGGCGATGACCACTTGGTCCTGGGCGGTCGCCATTCGCTATGTGCCACCTCTCTCCCGTAAAGCAGAGCACGTACATTCCAAGCCGCTAGCGTACTGAATAAAGAGGAAGGTCGCGGGTTTACACCGACTGAACAACCACCGAGTCAGAAGCCCTTCCGCCCGTGCGGTGCATGGACGTACAACCAACCAGGTCCACAGCCGTGAACGGCTGCGGATAGCCACGGAAACGCCCTGTGTACCCGCTCGCGATCTCGCATCAAGCCTGCCTGTTGTCGGCGTGTGGGCGCCGCCCTGGGGCCCACGAAAGTCAAGCAGACAGCGAAAGATAAGTATGCGCCCCCGAGCGAACAGGTGTCTATCGCGAACGCCCGTTCGTATTCGCCCTACCCATCCGCTCCCGCCGCCAGAAGGAAGTCCCTCAGGCCCTCGAGATCGTCCGCGTTGATGAGATCCACGCCCTCATCGAGCAGCACCCGCCATACCGCCTCCCCATGCGGGAGACCCCAGAACCGCAGCCGCATGCCTCGCGCGTGCGTCCGTGCCACGAGATCCCGCATGCGCGCCAGATCCTCGGCCGGGATGTCGCCCCGGCCGTTCCAGGTGAAGAGGCTGCGCCAACTCTGACTGATGAGGGGTGCGTCGGTCGCCACCGCGTCCCCCTCGAGCGTCTCCGGCCGGCCATCGAGCCCCGCCAGGCGCTTCTCACCCTCCGCGACCAAACCGCCGTCGGCACTCCCGGACACGATCACGGTCACCGCGCCCTCACGGATCTCGTCGTCCGTGAAGACCGTGAGCATCCCCCGGTAGCCCTCCAGCACATCGCGAAGGGCCAGGAAGGTCTCCCGCCCGTCGGACTTGAGGTCGATGAGAAGCGTCACCGGCGGACCGTCGGGGAACACCGAGCCGCCGTTCGCGCGCACGCGTTCGAGAAGAGGATCGAGATACAGGGCCTGGAGCGTCCGCTCCGGCTTCACGTCCTTGAGGTCATGCGCGACGAGAAGTTGCCCGTCCACGAGATGGATGTCGGCCTCGACGGAGCAGAAGCCGCAGTCGAGCGCATCCAGCAGCGGCCGCTCGTGCTGGTAGTCGTTGTGCGCATGCGCCCGGAGAAGCGGAACAACCGCCCCCGGCTCCTGCGCCGGCGCCCCCGCGCACAGCCCCATTGCCCACAGCACGCACCAGACCGCCGATCGTCGCATGGGTGGACCCTCCTTCACCCGCCACTATACCCCAGTGGGACAGGCCTCCGTGCCTGTCACCTCAGCCGAGGCGCACTCCCGGAGCGCGGGCATCCTGCCCGCCCCGACACTCGGGTGGGCGCGTCCCGGAGCGCGGGCATCTTGCCCGCCTTGACCCGGGTAGGCGACGCGTCCCCGCGTCGCGCCAGCCAGCATCAATCAGCGCCTGGCCGCGGCCCGCGCCGTCATGCGCGCCCTGGAGTGGGCGGGGCTCGTGGACAGAGACCCGTTCGCCCGAGTCAGCGTTGCCGACACGGACCCTCGGGAGAAGGTGCAGCCCTTCTCGCGCGACGAGGTGCGGGCGCTTCTCGCCGTGGCCGACGCGCGCCTTGCCGCGATCATCCTTCTCGGCGCGCACTGCGGCCTGCGGGTCGCGGAGATGGCCGGCCTCGAGTGGGCCG
>CAZCER010000004.1:0-6579 GCA_964497385.1 uncultured Armatimonadia bacterium
CGGACGGGGTGTTTCTCGAGGTCGGCGGCACGAGCACCGACATCTCAGCCATTGTGGACGGCCGGCCTCGCGAGCGAACCGCGACCGTCGGCGGGCGCCGCCTGCACCTGCGCACCCTCGACATCGACACCATCGCCGTCGCCGGAGGCTCGATGCCCCGCGTGCGCGCAGGCAAACTCGTCGGGGTCGGTCCTCGCAGCGCTCACATCGCCGGACTTCCGTACGCCTCGTTCGACCCGGACTGCTCGGCGCGCGGCGCCGAGGTCATCGCGCCTCTTGCCGGCGATCCGTCGGAGTACCTCGTCCTCTCGGACGGCGAGCGACGCTGGGCCTTCACTCTCACGTGCGCCCGCCGGACGCTCGAGGGACAGTGTCCCCGGCGCTTCGCCGACATCGCCGCCGCGGCGGTCGGGATGGGCGGGGCCGACTTCGCCCGGTCCATGCTTCGAACGGCGGGCAAGCTCGCCGCGGACGCCGCCGCTCAGGTGGCCGCGAGAGCCGAACTCACCGGCGTGCGCCGACGAATCGTCGGAGGCGGCGGCGGGTGCCAGGCCTTGCTGCCTTCGGTCGCGGAATGCCTTTCGACGGAGTGGGCCGAGTGCCCCGACGCGGAGGTCATCTCCGCGATCGGCGTGGCCCGCGCGGTGCTCCGCGAGTCGATCGAGCGCAACATGCCGTCTCCCGACGCCGGAGCGCTGCTCGCTCTGCGCAGGGAGGTCGCCGAGGCCCTCGTCGCGGCCGGGGCCGCGCGGGAGCGCATTGAGGTGCAGGTGGAGGTCGACTCCGCCGCCGGAACCGTCCGCGCGACGGCGACCGGCGGGCTCGAACTGGACGCCGCGGCCGGGGGCGCGGCGCTGCCGGAGGACGAGCTGCACGCCGCCGCCCGGCGCGCGGCGGGACTTGGGCCGGACGCTCCCATGGATCTGCTGTGCCACGAGAGCGGCCTCGCGGTGTTCCAAGGGTCGCTTCAGGCGGGGGGTCTCCTCGGGCGGTTCCGGAAGGCCAAGCGCCCGGTGGTCGTGGTGGAGTCTTCGGGGAGGGTGCGGCTTCAGAGAGAGGACGCGCGCACGGTGGTCGCCGAGGCGGCGGCGGCCGCCGACGCGCTCCGGTCGCTCGTGGAGTACGGCGACCACGGATCCCACCTGCCGCCCACGCAGGTTGTCGCCGACGGACGCGTCATCGATCTGTCGGGCGTCGGGGAGCCGGAGCAGGCCGTGCTTCTACTCCGCGAGGAGACCTCGGCCCTGGCTCCCCGGCGCCGTGTCGTGTTGGTTCGGGGTTAGTGGCGTCGCCGTCTCCCCGTTCGCTCGCCTGGGCGAGTGGCCCTTGCCACACCCTGTCCTCACAAACCGGTCTCGGAGCCGGTCGCGCGCTCGAGACTACGCGATGATGCGCCCCCGTATCACTTTGCCCAGCGGGGTCTCGCCGGCCATCAGCGCCTCTACGGTGGCGCTGCGCGAGCGCGGGTCGGTGCTGTGGTGCCGATCCATGTCGCGCATGCGTGCTTCCGCCTCACGGGTGAAGACGATCGGTCGAGGGGCGCGGGAACGTTTCCTGCTCCTGCGTGCCATGTCGGCCCCTCCCTTCACAATGGGGTGTAGCCGACTGACTCCAACTTCACTAGCCCGCGTCGCGCGCCAACGCGTGGGCTCCTCTTGCGATGTTATAGACTCCTTACCCCGACGCGGCGTTCCTCCCTCTAGGAAAGATTCTCACTAAGGGGCAAGGGAGCGCTCCAGGCAACCGCGGCTCTGAACGTCCCCGTCTACTCCGGGTTATCGGTTGACGCTTGCGCCGCCTTGACCGACTCGGGGGCCTCGCCGTAGACCCGAGCCGCGCCCGCGCCTAGCACGATCAGCGCGGCGAGGATCCACGCGAGCGCCGCCAGGCCAGCCCGCGGCCACCCCGGATCGAGGCCGATGTAGGCCGCCGCCAGCAGCGCGCTGATCGCCGTCGCTCCCGCGATCGCCGCGACCATCGCCCCCTTGGGGAAGCCGACGGCGACGAGCCGGTGGCTGAGGTGGTCTCGGGCGCCGACGATGAGAGGCCGGCTGTGCAGAAGACGCTGGACCGTGACCGTCGTCGCGTCGACCAGGGGGATCCCGCACAAGAGAAGGAAGACCATCGCGGGGCTCGCGATCCGCTCATAGTCGCCCGCGGCCTTCAGGGCGAGCGCTCCCACGAGGAGCCCCAGGAAGAGGCTCCCTCCGTCGCCAAGGAAGATTTTCGCGCGGGACGAGAGGTTCCACGGGACGAACCCGAGGCACGCGCCCGCGGCGGAGAAGGCGAGCACACGGCTGTCGCCCTCCGTCGCAAGCCAGCCCGCCCCCGCGAGAATGGCCGCCGCACTCAGCGAGCAGAGCCCGTCGAACGTGTCCGCGAAGTTGACGGCGTTCATCAGGATCACGATCAACAGGCCGGCGAGCAGCAGATTCAGCGAGGGGATGAGCGTGAACGCGGGGCAGAGGTCGGTCGGCAACGCCAGCAGCGCGAGCACGGCGACGAGCGTTTGGCCAACCACCTTGGCGTAGGCCGGGAGTTCGCGAACGTCGTCGAGCACTCCGAGCAAGAGAGCCCCGGCGGCGGCGGGGGCAAGCCGGAAGACCGGGGCGCCGTCCGGAGTGAGCAGCAGGACCGGCGCCGAGAGCCCGGCGGCGACGGCAAGGCCCCCAAGGTAGGGAGTGGGAGCCGCGTGGTTCTTGCGCCCTCCAGGCCGATCGACGATGCGCTGCTTGCGCGCGACCCACCGGCACGCCGGGGTAAGGGCCGCCGTGATCGCCAAGGCCGCGAACAGCGCGACGAGTTCCTCGCTCAAGGGCGGTCACCCAGCCGGGCGGCGTATTGGGCCTCGTAGTACGCGCGGAAGTCCTCGCGGCGCCGCAGGGGCTCCCACCACGCGCGGTTGTCCCTGTACCAGCGCACGGTGGCGCGGACGCCCTCCTCGAAACCGACCTCCGGCCGCCAGCCCATGGCCCGGATCCTCTCGCTGCGGAGGGAGTACCGGCGATCATGCCCCGGCCGATCCTCCACATGCCGTATCAGACTCTCCGGCTTCGCGAGCGTGTCGAGAATGAGCCGCACGACCTCCAGGTTCGCTCGCTCCTCGCCGGCGCCGATGTTGTAGACCTGGCCGGGCTGGCCGCGCTCCAGAAGCAGAAGCAGCGCCCGGCAGTGATCGGTGACGTGCAGCCAGTCGCGCACCTGCATGCCGTCGCCGTACACAGGGAGCGGCCCGTCGTCGAGGGCGTTCGTCGCGAAGAGCGGGAGCATCTTCTCGGGGTACTGGTTCGGGCCGTAGTTGTTGCAGGCTCGGCTGATGAGGACCGGCGTTCCGTGCGAGACGTGATAGGAGATGGCGAGCAGGTCCCCGCCCGCCTTGCTCGCTGAGTACGGGTTCCGGGGCGCAAGGGGACTCGACTCGTCGGCCGATCCCTCGGTGAGGCTCCCGTAGACCTCGTCGGTGCTCACCTGGAGATACCGCTCGATCCCGCGCCGGCGGACCTCCTCGAGCAGGACGCGCACTCCGAGCACATCGGTGCGGAGGAACGCCTCGCTGTCGAGGACGGAGCGGTCGACATGGCTCTCCGCGGCGAAGTTCACGACGGCGTCGCAGTCTTCAGCCGCTCGGGCCACGACCTCCGCGTTGCAGATGTCGCCCCGCACAAACGTGTAGGCGGGGTTGCCGGCCACGTCGGCGAGGTTCTCCGGGTTTCCGGCGTAGGTGAGCTTGTCGAGGTTCACGACCTCGATGCCGCGCTCGATGCAAAGGCGCGCGAAGTGCGAGCCGATGAACCCGCAACCGCCGCAGATGAGCACTCTCATGGCAGCTTCGTCTCCTCGCGGACAGGCCTCACCCGCCCCTCGTGACGGGATCGGTACCGGGATCAGGCTTCAGGCTCCGCGGGCGGACGTCGGCGAAGCCGACGCACCGCCTCCGCGATGTCGGCCGCGGTGTGCCGCGCCGCCTGCGGCAGCGTCTCGGAGTACCGTCGCTCGGCCTCCTGCGCTGCCAGCATCGCGGCTCGCTCGGACGCGAGATCCACAGGGATCAATCCATACCCATGCATCGCATCCGGGTCGCCGCTGATGAACGGCCGGCGCAGGCCAGGCGTGCCATCAAGGTAGGCCCCAAGAAACGCCTCAAGCGCGCCTCCACCGATCCGCCGTCCCAGCGCCTGATGCTCCAGATGGAGCAAGTTGGGGTTGGTCCCCGCCATCCACACGAGTGGATAGGGTGACCCTCCGGTTACCCCTTTGAGCGCCAGCCGACCATCGTAGTACAGCTTCGGCTCATCCATGCGCAGAGCGCCGCGCGCGTGCAGGAGCATCAACGCCAGATCGGCGGCGAGAGGAAACCGCCCTTCGTCGGCCGCGTGCGTCAGCCGGAAGCCGAGGTCCATCGACGGCCCGAGGTAGTCGACGACCTCTCGGCCGTCGGAGGCCCCCAGGGGCAACCGCACGATGCAGTTGGTCACCGGAAACCCCGCCAGCCAAGCGGTGAGCTTCACCCCCAGCGTGCATCCCTTCCGCGTCCACCTGCCGGGACACTGCAAGGCGGCGTCACGAGCGGCGAGCACATGGAGCAGACTCTCCTCGTACCGATGCAGACGAACCTGCAGAAGGACCTCGTCTCCGTTGAACTTCCATGTGGTCAGCACGTCGTGGCCCACGAGCGCTTTGGCCTGCGACTCTCCGAGCGCATCCAGGTATCTCTCGTACTGGCCGGACACAGTGTTCGGGAATGTCTCGAAGAACTCGCGGAAGGTTTCCATCCAGGAGGACTCGTCCGGCTCACGGTAGCCGTGCTTGAACGCCGTTGAGCCGACGAGGTCCGCGCTAACGAAGAGGCGCAGCGACCATTCAAGATCGGGGTTCAACGGCTAGCACCCTCATCCGCACCTCGGCGGCGCGGCGCGAGACCCAGAAGCGCGAGGCAAGGTACCTGGCGTCCGCACGCCGGGATGCGGCGGCGCGGAACTCCCCCTCCGGCATCAGGAAGGCGGCGGCGAACGCGTTGGCCTCCCACTCGGTCTCGGTCCGTGACTCCGGTAGACGATGCGCGATGATTGGTCGCTCGGCGCCTAGTACGCAGTGGAGCACGTAGTGACCCAACTCGTGCGCGATCGTAAACTGATCGCGGACGGGGCTGGTGAAGTCCGGGAGGACGACATCCAGGTCGTTCGGGCCGTGGATGAACACCGATCCGTGGGCGGCGCCCATGTCACTCAGGCCGCGGTAGTGAAGGCGCGCTCCGGCGGCTTCCGCCGCATCGGGCATGGACCCGCCGGTGACGTACCCCCATGCACCCCGAGCCTCGGCCGCGACTCTCTCGATGTCCCGCAACGGGTATCCACACGCCGCGAAACTCTCCTCGATGTACTCGATGCCGGGGCGACGGAAGTCCACGGGCCGCACCTCCTACCGCACGCTAAGGGCTTGCTTCTAGTATGCCACGCATTGGTCCTGTCCGCGAGGCCGACGGGGCCGGCAGTGGGCCCTCTCACGGTATGCCGATCTCCTCCATCGCCGCCTGGATCGCGGCCTCGAGCTGCGGGTCGCGGTCCGCGCGCTCATCGTCCGGGGTGATCTCCACGAGGATGTCCGGGACCGCGCCGTGAAGCTCCATGTCCACGTCGGTGTCGCCGATGAACCAGCCCCGGCCGGGCGCCCGCATGCTGGATCCATCGACAAAGCTCGTCCCGCCCGTGCTGATCACGCCGCCCGCGGTCGGCATGCCGACCAGTTTCCCGCGACCAAGCGTCTTCACGGCGTGCGCGAAGATCTCCGCGTTCGAAAAGGAATTCTCGTTGCAGAGCACCACAACCGGCTTCGACCACACGTAGAAGGGCCGGCGTGATTGCGGATAGCCAAGTTCGCCGCCCCTTGAGACCGTCCGCGCGTGCGGGCGAATCGAGAGCATCGCGAGCAACCAGTCGGCCGTCGAGCCGCCGCCGTTGTCGCGCACATCGATCAAGAGCCCGTCCTTGCCGTAGGCCTCGGCGTAGAGGTCGCGCTCGAACTCCTGGAGCTGATCCCAACCCATGCCGGTGATGTGCACATAGGCGAGGCGCCCGCCCGAGGCCTCGCGCACCATGGCCCTGCGCTCGCGGATCGTTTCCTCATAGCAGAGCTGGCGCACGCGGCCCCAGTCCGCCGGCCGCACAACCACCTCGGCCGCGCCCTCGCCGGGGCGCTCCCGTCGCACGCGCACCCGGCGTCCCACCGTGTCGGCAAGGGGCGCCCAGAGGCTCGCGTCGTCTTCGAGAGGGACGCCCTCGATCGCGACGATCACGTCGCCGGGCCGGATGTCCACGCCGGCCTCGTCGCACGGGCCGCCGCGAAGGACGCTCACGACCGGGAGCCCGGGGCCTTCGGCCCTCTCGTCGAAGATGAGCCCGAGCCAGCCGCTCGTGGAACTCCCGAGGGACGGCCCTGGCGAGCTGAAGCCCGTGTGCGAGGAGTTGAGTTCCCCGAGCAGCGTGTTCATGACCTCGGCGAAGGCGCGGCTGTCCTGAACGGTGGTCGCGAGCGGCCGGTACCGCTCCCGCACGGCGGGCCAGTCCGCGCCGTGCATGTCGG
>CAZCER010000004.1:6589-10242 GCA_964497385.1 uncultured Armatimonadia bacterium
AGTAGGTGCGGTCCAGGAAGCTCCAGGCCTCCTCGAAGACCTGCTCCCGCTCGGCGCGGAGGTCGCGGTCGATGAGGACGGAGTGGGCCTTGGTCGAGGTCGAGCCCGAGGAAGAGACATACCGGAGCTGCCCGCCGGAGAGGTAGTGCAGCCCCGCGCCCTTCTCATCCCAACGGTAGCTGTCGGCCGATCCGGCCGCCAGTTGCTTGGCCTCGCCCCCGCGCGGGTCCATCGTCCAGAGGCCGCGCGCGCTCTCAAACGCGTAGGAGTAGGCGAGCTTCTTCGAGTCCGGCGAGAACACGGGCCAGCTCTCATCGGCCTCCGAGCGGGTCAACCGACGGATGCGACGATGGATCTCCTCGAACTCGATCTCGACGGTCACGGGCGGCTCATCGCCCTCATCCTCCGCGTCTTCCCCATCGCCGTCCTCGGCGGGCTTCTCCGCGGGAGCGTCCTCTTCGGCGACGAGGTCCTCGAGATCATCCGTGTCCTTGGCGGCTTTGCGGTCGGCCTCGAGCTGCGCTTGGCGCGTGAGGTGGACCATGTAGACGTCCCAGTTTTCGTTCCGGTAGCTGTGGAAGGCGAGCATCGTTCCGTCGGGCGACCACGCCGGGCCGCCGTCGTCGGCCGGGTCGCACGAGACGTTCACCGGCGCGGCCGAGCCGTCCACGGGTACGATCCAAACGTCGCTGTTGTACTCTTTGTCGCCCCGCGCGAACGCGATCCAGCGTCCGTCCGGCGACCAGGAGAGGGTGGGCTCCCACCAGCCCGGCACGAGCGTGCGCTCCTCGCCGGTTGCGAGATCGCGGATCACGATGTCGCCGAGCCCGCGCGTGTAGGCGAGCCGTGCGCCGTCGGGCGAAGGGTACATCGCCAGCTCGGGCTCGGGAGTGTCGGTGACGCGCGTGATGGTCCACTCGAGCGCTCGCGTGAGAGAGCCCTCGGCGTCCGGAACGTCAACGGCGAAGATGTCTCGTCGGCCCCGGTCGTCGGAGAGGAAGTAGACCTTGTCCGAGCCTTTCGGCCAGACTGCTTCGAGCTGATTGGCGGCGTCGTTCGTGAGGTTGTTCGCCTGTCCGCCCGACTCCCTCATGCAGACGAGGTCTCCGCGGACGCAGAGAGCCGCCTCCTTGCCGTCCGGAGAGATCGCGTAACTCGAGGCCGCGTTGGTGACCGTGAGCCGCTCGGTCGGGTTGGACTCGAAATCTCCGAAAGCGGTGAAGACCAGTCGCTCGGGCTCCCCGCCCGGTCGGAGGCTGTAGAGAGCGGCCCCGCGCTCGAAGACGATCCGATCGCCGGCGGCGTCGATGGCGGGGTTGCGCACCCCATCGCCCGCGAAATGCGTGAGCTGATCCTTGCGGCCGGTCGCGAGGTCGAGGCGCCAGAGGTTGAACGCGCCGTCTTCCTCGCTGACGTAGTAGATCCCGTCCTCTTTGGGATCCCAGACGGGGCACGCGTCCTGCCAATCGTTCCGAGTGAGCCTCAGATGCTCGTCCCGCTCGACGTCGTAGAGGAAGAGGTCGGCGTTGGCCGAGCCCCGGTAGCCCTTGCGGAAGAGGTCCGCGTAGCGCCGGGTGTACACGATCCGCTTGAGGTCGGGCGAGCACGCGACGTCGCGCGCGACCACGTCCATGATCGGACGGGCGCGTCCGCCGCTCAGGGGCGTCCCCCAGAGGAGGCGTCCCTCGTAGTGAGCCAGATCGGCTGCGCGGAGAAACAGCAGTTCCGAGCCGTCCGCGGTGTAGCCTACAAGCTGGTCGGTGTTTCCGCAGACGGTCAGGCGGTGAGGAGCGCCGCCGTCGAGCGAAAGCGACCAGATGTCGTCGTTTCCGTAGCGGTTGGAGTTGAAGGCGATGGTTCGGCCGTCGGGTGAGAACCGAGCCAGGTGATCCCATGCGTCATGGATGGTGAGCCTGCGGGCGTCCCCGCCGGAGGATGGAGCCATCCAGAGGTCGTCCTCATAGGTGAAGACGACCTGGGAGCCGTCGGGCGACAAAGCCGGCTCGCGCAGCCAGGCTATGCCGCTGTCGTCGATGGGCGCGGCCGCCAGCGCCCGCAGAGTGAGTTCGAGAACTACTAAGCCCGTCCACAGCATGACAGAGCATCCCTGCCTTCCGGTCGGCGGGGTTCTTCGGCCGACGCTCCGGGGCCTCTCAGGAAGGGCAGGGCGCGGACGCCGCAAGAACGAAACGCATTAGGCGTCCATGCGTCATAGAATCGGTTCCGGATCGTGCAGGCGCTTAAGGAGGGTGCATCGTGAGGAAGCATCTCACCATCGGGTTGGCAATCGCGCTGGCGCTCGCGATCGTCGGCGCGGCCGTCGCCGCGAACACCATTGTGAAGGTCAACGGCAAGACCGTCCGCAACGACGTCGCCCCGTTCGCGCGCCACGGGACGCAGTTCGTCCAGATTCAGCCGGTCTGCAAGGCCGCCGGCGCGAAGTTCGAGTGGGACAAGGACGCGAATCGCGTCACCATCTGCCGCGGCGAGACGTGCACGAGCTTCAAGATCGGCGACGGTCCCAAGGACGCCTACGTCAAGAGCAACCATCCGACGGCGGCGTACAAGGAACTCGCCAAGAAGCTCGGCGGGACCGCGACCTACGACTCGACCGGCGGGGTTATCAGCTACACCGTCAACTGACCTCCCAGTGGCGTCCAGGCCGCGAATGGGCTACTATGAACGCGGGTTCCACCGCCCTGGTGGGACCCGCGTTTCGCTGTGTTTGAGGCCGAGCCAACGTAGCTCAGTTGGTAGAGCAGCGGTCTTGTAAACCGCTGGTCGCCGGTTCGAGTCCGGCCGTTGGCTCCATCCCTTCCGCCCTCCCCCCCCCGCTCTTGACGGCGCGCGCGCCTCGCATTCGCCTGCCCGGCGAGAAGGGACGCCTGCGCCGGACGCGAAGGGGCCGGAGGGACGGTGCGGACCAACTCTCTCGCGGCCACTGCGAGACTGCGGAAGGGAAGACCAGCATGACCAGCTTGACACGACGGCACGTCGGCATTGCGCTCCTATCGCTTCTGGTTCTGGGAATCCTCGGCCTCTCGTTCGAGGGCTGCGGTTCGGGCGCGGAAGCTGTTGTCTACTCCGTCTCCGGTACGATCACCGTCGGAGGACAGGGTCTCGCCGGAGTCGGCGTCACGGCCACTCGGGCGAGCGCTCTGTCGCGCGCGACCTCGGGATCCGCGACGACGGACGCAAGCGGCAACTTCACCGTCTCCAACCTTGATCCGGGCGACTACACGATCACTCCGTCACGGACCGGCTACACGTTCACCCCGGCCAGCGCCGCCGTCACGATCGCGGCCCAGAACGTCACCGGGACCAACTTCACCGCGACCCAGACCTCGACCGGCGACACCGGAACCGTGACGGGCACGGTGTACGGTCCCGACGGCTCCACGCCTGTTGTGAACGCGTACGTGTACGTCCCCGCCGCCGGCGCGACGGCCGCCGCGTTGCCGAGCGACGCGAGTGAGGTGTGGACCCAGACCAATGCCGAGGGCGTCTTCACGCTCGCCGGCGTCCCGACCGGCAGCACGACGCTCAAGATCGCGAAGGGCGACTGGACCAAGACGTTCTCCGTCGACGTGGTCGGCGGTCAAACGACGACCGCGCCCGCGGCCTCGACGACCCTTCCCACGACCGGTGAGGGC
>CAZCER010000004.1:10252-19998 GCA_964497385.1 uncultured Armatimonadia bacterium
ACACGACAAGCGCAAGACGCTGGTCGAATTCGAGGGCGCCGCGAAGATGGCCGTTGTCACGGGCTCCTACGATCGCATGCAGGACGTGCTCGCGAAACTCGGCTTTGGCGAGATCGACTCCACGAGCGGGATGCTGATTGAGGGCACGGAGGAGTTTGACATCTACAACGGCGTCGGGGGCGAGTACGGCGTCGGCTCGATCGAGGACCTGCTCACCAATGCGACCACCATGGCTCAGTACTCGACCATCTTCCTGAACTGCGGCTGCTCCGAGGAACTCCTCGACGGCGATCAGCGCGAAACCGTGCTCGCCAACATCCGCGCCTACGTTCAGAACGGCGGCAGCTTCTACGTCACCGATCTGGCCTACGATTACGTCGAACAGGCCTTCCCGGCCGCCATCGACTACGTGGGCAGCAGCGCGACCCCAACCGACACGCCCGAGGACATGGGCGACGCCGAGGTAGGGACGTCCGAGATCACGACCGAAGCCACCGTGCTCGACGACACGCTTCGCTCTTGGCTCGATGACCGCGGCGCTCTGAACGCCGACGACACCATCCACATCGCCGGCTTCATGTCGGGATGGGTCGTCATGAACGGCGTCGGAGTCGACACGACGCGCTGGACCGAGGGATCCATCAAGTACGACGACTACGAGGGCGGGACGGGCACGCGCACCGAAGTGAAGACCTTGACCGTCTCGTTCGCCCACGGGTCGGGCAAGGTCATCTACTCCTCCTACCACACCGTCGAGGAGGATTTCAGCCCGACCTTGCACCCGCAGGAGTGGATCCTCTCCTACCTCGTCTTCGAGGCGCTGTAGGAGCAAGCGTGCGGCGAAAGTGGGACCTCTCGACAACCTGTAGGAATGACCACGCGCCACTCGAGCCATCGGGTGGCGCGTGCGCTATCATGGGGAGCGTGGAGATCGCTCGGGCTGCCGTGCGCACGCCCGGCCGAGAAGGGGCTGTCGGATGCCCGAGCACGTTGTCATCGTCGGAGCCGGACCGGCGGGCCTCACGGCCTGCTATGAACTCGCGAAAGCGTCCGTGCCCGCCACGGTGCTCGAGCGCGAGCGCATCGTGGGCGGGATCGCCCGGACCGACGAGTACAAGGGCTTCCGCTTCGACATCGGCGGCCACCGCTTCTTCACAAAGTGCGCCGAGGTGGACGACCTCTGGACCGAACTCCTCGGGCCCGACATGCTCGAGAGGCCGCGTCTCAGCCGCATTCACTACCGCGGCCGGTTCTTCGACTATCCGCTCCGCCCGATGAACGCCCTGCGAGGCCTGGGGCTGGCGACCTCCGCCGCGTGTCTCGCGAGCTATCTCCAGGCGCGGCTGCGGCCCTGCCCGGACGAGACCTCGTTCGAGCACTGGGTCGCGAACCGCTTCGGGCGGCGGCTGTTTGAGATGTTCTTCAAGACCTACACGGAGAAGGTCTGGGGCATGCCCTGCTCCGAGATCTCCGCCGACTGGGCCGCCCAGCGCATCAAGGGCCTCTCCCTCTTCGAGGCCGTCCGGAACGCGCTTCTCCCGAGCCCCGGCGGCGCGCGCGTGAAGACCCTCATCGACCGCTTCCGGTACCCGCGCCTCGGGCCCGGCATGATGTGGGAGAGGGCCGTGAGACTCTCCGCGAACGCCGGACAGAAGGTGCTGCTCGACAGGGCCGTCACGCGTGTGCTTAGCGAGAAGGGTCGCGTGGTCGGTGTGGAAGCCACCGACGCGGACGGCGCTCGCCACGAGTACGAGGGCAGCCACTTCGTCTCCTCGCTCCCACTCCGCGAACTGATCGAGGCCATGGAGCCCGCCGCCCCCGACGGCGTTCGCGAGGCGGCCCGGTCGCTCCGCTACCGGGACTTTCTGACCGTGGGCCTCATCTGCGACCGCGAGGACCTCTTCCCCGACAACTGGATCTACATCCACGACCCGGAGGTGCGCCTCGGACGAGTCCAGAACTTCAAGAACTGGTCGCCCGAGATGTGCCCCGACCCGGCGAAGACCTGCCTCGGACTCGAGTACTTCGTCTTCGAGAACGACGACCTCTGGGCGTCGCCGGACGAGAAGCTCATCGACCTCGGAACCCGGGAGTGCGCGACGATCGGCCTCATTCAGCCGGAGTGGGCGTCCGACGGCGTCGTTGTCCGAATCCGCAAGGCTTACCCCGTCTACGACGACGGCTACAGGGAGCGCGTCGCTCTGATCCGCGAATGGCTCCGGACCCTCCCGAACCTCCAGTGCGTCGGGCGCAACGGACAGCACCGCTACAACAACCAGGACCACTCCATGCTGACCGCGATGCGCGCCGTGCGGAATCTGCTCGGCGAGGATCACGACATCTGGGACGTGAACGTCGATGACGAGTACCATGAGGAATCCCGCACGGCCCGGCAGACGCCGACGGTGGTGCCCCGTCCGGCAAGGCCCCCTTCGCGCGAGGCCTGACGTGCGCATAGTCGCGCTCTGCCTTCTCGCGCTCGCGATGTCCTTCGCCGGCTGCAAGCCCCGGGCGCCGGCCTCGGAACCCGTCGAGGGACTCGGTACACGGCCCAAGCCACCGGAGCGGGCCGTGCTGATCGATCTCGGCCTCCGACTGGACGGCTACGCCCGGGCGCGCCAGGAACTCGGCCAGCCTTTCACCGTCGTCGAGATCCGCGACGAGGGAGCGGCCGTTGTCGCGGTCGTGGATCAAGGCCGCGGCGAGGAGGAGGCGCGGTGGAGCGTAAGCGGCTCTTCGGGCAGGGCCGATCTTCGGCCCGCGAACAACCTAGCTGAGGTGTTGTCGGGAGGCGGGCGGTAGCGGGCGGGTGCGTCCGCGTCGCCTACCTCCTCACAGGAGGGCGAGCCCTCGCCGCGCCGAACACCTCTGTGCGCCGCCCGCACGGACTGGTGAGTTCCCCCACGCCTGTGGGCCGGATGGACCCCTTCCCGCCTTGCGGGTCCCTTCCATGCGGCCCCTCCATCGAGCGGATGCGGCGCACAGACCAGGAGGGTCGTCCATGACCGACAAGTGCGACATCAGAGACATCGGTCTCGCCGAGGCCGGGAAGAAGAGGATCGAGTGGGCCGAGCGCCAGATGCCCGTGCTGCGGCTCATTCGGGAGCGGTTCGAGAAGGAGAAGCCCCTCAAGGGCCAGACGCTCGCCGCGTGCCTCCATGTCACCACGGAGACCGCCAACCTCGCCCGCACACTCAAGGCCGGAGGCGCCACGGTCGCGCTCTGCGCCTCGAACCCTCTCTCGACACAGGACGAGACGGCCGCGAGCCTGGTGAAGGACTTCGACATCCCCGTCTTCGCGATCCACGGCGTGGACACCAAGGGCTACCACGCCCATGTCGCCGCCGCCGCCGACTTCGGCCCGACCATCACCATGGACGACGGCTGTGACATGGTCACCCACATCCACAAGGACCGGAAGGACCTGGTGCCCAACATCATCGCGGGCACCGAGGAGACCACCACCGGCGTCATCCGTCTCCGCGCGATGGCCGAGACCGGGGTGCTCGCCTACCCCGTCATCGCCGTCAACGACGCGAAGACGAAGCACTTCTTCGACAATCGCTACGGCACCGGCCAGTCCACCCTCGACGGCATCCTCCGCGCCACGAACATCCTCCTCGCGGGCCTCAAGTTCGTGGTCTGCGGCTATGGCTGGTGCGGCAGGGGGCTCGCGAACCGCGCCCGTGGACTCGGCGCGCGCGTGATCGTGGTCGAGATCTCCCCGGTGAAGGCGATCGAGGCCGTGATGGACGGCTTCGACGTCATGCCCATCCAGGAGGCCGCGAAGGTCGGCGATGTGTTCGTCACCGTCACCGGCAACAAGCATGTCCTCCGCGGGGAGCACTACGCCGTCATGAAGGACGGCGCCATCCTCGCCAACTCCGGCCACTTCGACATCGAACTCAACCTGAAGCAGCTCCGCGACATGGCCGCCGCCTCGCGAGAGGTGCGGCCCGGCGTCGAGGAGTTCACCATGCCCGGAGGCGCGCGCCTGAACCTTCTCTCCGAGGGCCGGCTCGTGAACCTCGCGGCCGCCGAGGGGCACCCCGCGTCCGTCATGGACATGAGCTTCGCGAACCAGGCGCTCGCCGCGGAGTACGTCGTGAAGCACGCGGGCGAACTCGAGAAGACCGTCCACACCGTCCCCGAGGAGATCGACGACCACATCGCGGCCCTGAAGCTTGAGTCGATGGGCCTCTCGATCGACACCCTCACCGCCGAGCAGGCCGAGTACCTCGCCTCCTGGGAAGAGGGAACGTAGGAACCCGGGTAGGCGGCGCGTCCCGCGGCGCGCGAAACGCTGTGTAGCACTCCGTCCCGCTCATCCCCCGCACGGGATGGGCGGGACGGGCTTCCTCCCCTTCCGCGCCCCTCGCCCGCGCTGTATCATGACCCCGATGGCCCTGTCGGGAGGTCGTGCGTCGCAATGCCGCCTGCGTTCAAGAGCCTCACATTCGAGAACATCCTCTCCTTCGGCCCCGAGCCGCAGACACTCGAACTCGGCCCCCTGAACGTCCTCATCGGCGCCAACGCGTGCGGGAAGTCGAATGTTCTCGACGCTCTCGCGCTACTCACGTCTTGCGCGACGGACCTTGAGGAGGGAGTGCGAAACGCGGGGGGGATGAGGGAACTGGTGTGTGGGGGGATCGGAACCGACACCACCGCCGACCTCTCCATCGGGTGTGTCGTGCATACGCCATACGGCGTGGTGGCACATGGCACCCGGCTTCTGGCCGACCGCGGGATGTGGTGCGTTGACGCGGAGAGCGCTGCTCTCGGCGCCGAGGCGCCGACTGAGGCGACACTGCTCCTTGAACGAGCGCCCACAGGAGAGGGACGCCTGGTCATGCGCTCGAGAGGATCGAACGACGCACTGGCCGGGGACGCTGGGGTGCTTCTCGGTATGACGCCTGCAGATGTCCCGCGCTCGAAGTCTGTTCTCTCCGAGAAGCGCGACTCAGCGCGCTTCCCGGCCCTCTCTGACCTCAGCGAGGTATACCGGAGTACGGCCATTTACGGCGAGTGGGCGCTCGGCCGACACGCTCCCGCCCGCCAGCGCCAGCCGTCGGACGGCCGACTCGCCCGCCTGGAGCCCGACGCGAGCAACCTCGCGCTCATTCTGAACCACATCGTGAAGGAGGGCGGGCGAGCCGAACTCGAGTCCCACATGCGGCGCTTCTACCCGGCATTCGAGCGGCTGGAGTTCGACGTGGCTGGCGGCACCATCCAGCTCGGCATCCAGGAGAAGGGCCTTGACCGCCCCATACCCGCGACAAGGCTCTCGGATGGGACGATCCGCTTTCTGGCCCTGCTCGCCGTGCTGCTGCACCCGGAGCCCTCACCCGTCGTCTGCTTTGAGGAGCCCGAGATCGGCCTGCATCCCGACAGCATCGTCCAGCTTGGCGAGCTGCTGGAGTCGGCGTCCGAACGGATGCAGATCATCCTGACCACCCAGTCCGACATCCTCGTCGACGCCGTGTCCGACGACCCGTCGCGCGTCGTGGTGTTCTCCCATGGCGAGGGCGGGACGCGCTTTGAGCGACTCGACCCCGAGCGGCTTCGGGAGTGGCTCGAGCGGTACTCCCTCGGCGAACTCTGGCTACGAGGCCACATCGGAGGCGGCCGCTGGTGAGCGATGTCTGGGTGTTCATCGAGGGGGGCGATCGGTCCGATGTGGCCGGCAAGGGCTTCACAGTCGAGCTGCGGAAGGCCTTCGCCCGCTTCTTCGAGCAACGCTCAGACGCGCCTGATCCGGACAGACAGCGGGTCCACATCGCCCTGTGCGGAGGGCGGCTTGAGGCACTTGCCGACTTCGTTGCGGCCTGTCGCAACTGGCCCTCGCGCACCAATCTGCTCCTCGTTGACTCCGAGGGCCCCATGCCCGATCCCGAAGAGGACGACTGGGCCCCACCGGCCGACCTCCAAGCGCAGTCCGCGTGGGACTCCAGCCTTTGCCCCGACGACCGCCTGCACTTCATGGTCCAGTGCATGGAGGCATGGCTGGTCGCGGACCGCGGTGCTCTGCGAAGGCACTATGGTGAACGTCTGTCCGAGGACGCTCTCCCCGACGAGGCCGCTGTGGAGGCCGTAGCCGTCGACGACCTCCTCGACGGCCTGCGCCGAGCCACCACGCCGACCTACAGCAAGGGCCGCCACGCGCCCGCCATCCTCGCCCTTGCCGATCCTGAGGTCGTTCGCTCCCACGCGCCCCACTGCGACCGGTTCCTGAAGCGGCTGGACGAGGCCGTGAGCACGGCCATCCGGTAGTTGGGCAGGCCCCTTCCCTGCAGGACCACCTTCCCGCTCGGGCGAACGCCTCGGTGATCGGAGGTGAGCCATGCGGGAGATCCCTGTCGAGACCATCGTCGAGGCCGTCTCCGGCATCTGCCGGGAGGCCGCGTTCGACATCGGTGAGGACATGTTCGAGGCCCTTGAGCACGCCTACGCCACCGAGGTCTCCCCGCTCGGCAAGCACGCTCTCCAGATACTTCTCGAGAACGCGCGCATGGCTAAGGACGAGCGCCTGCCCTACTGCCAGGACTGCGGCGTCGCCGTGTTCTTCGTCGAGGTAGGGCAAGAGGTCCACATCCTCGGCGGCGCGCTCACGGACGCGATCAACGAGGGAGTGCGTCAGGCCTACAAGGACGCGTACCTCCGGAACTCCATGCTCCGCTCGCCGCTCGACCGTGTGAACACCGGCGACAATACGCCCGCGCTCATTCACTACGACATCGCGCCGGGCGACCGCCTAAAGCTCCACGTGACCGAGAAGGGCGGCGGCTGCGAGAACATGAGCCGCCAGAAGATGATCACCCCTTCGGAGGGCGTGGAGGGCGTGAAGCGCTTCGTGGTCGAGACCGTCGAGAACGCCGGCCCCAACGCTTGCCCGCCGCTCATCCCCGGCGTCGGCGTCGGCGGGAACTTCGACATGTCCTGCACCCTCGCGAAGAAGGCGCTGCTCCGGCGGATAGGCGACTGGAACCCCGACCCGAACCTCGCGAAGCTCGAGAAGGAACTCCTTGTGCTCTGCAACGAGACCGGCGTCGGCCCGCAGGGGCTCGGTGGGCTGAACACCGTGCTGTGGGTCCCGGTCGAGGCGCTCCCCTGCCACATCACGGCGCTCCCTGTCGGCGTGAACATCCAGTGTCACGCCCAGCGCCACAGGGAGGTGATCTTGTGAGCGAGCGCGCGAAGCGCCTCCGGATCCCCTTCGAGAGCGACGAGGCGCTCCTCGACCTGCGGGCGGGTGACTCGGTGCTGCTCGATGGCGTGATGTACACCGCGCGCGACGCCGCCCACAAGCGCCTGCTCGAGGCGCTCGACCGCGGCGAGGACCTCCCCATTCCGATCGCGCGCCAGGTCATCTACTACGTGGGCCCGACGCCGCCCCGGCCGGGGCAGGTCATCGGCTCGGCCGGTCCGACCACCTCGTACCGGATCGACAGGTACGCCCCGCGCCTCATCGAACTGGGGCTGGGGGGCATGATCGGCAAGGGCTATCGCGGGCCCGAGGTGCGTGAGGCCCTCAAGGGCAAGCCGTGCGTCTATATGGCCGCGATCGGCGGGGCCGGCGCGTACCTGCACAAGCGGATCACCGCGGCGGAACTCGTCGCGTACGAGGACCTCGGGACCGAGGCCATCCGCAAGCTGACGGTGGACGGCTTCCCCGCCATCGTCATCAACGACTCCGAGGGCGCCGACTTCTACCAGATCGCCCAGGCGCCTTACCGGCGGACGGGAGCGCGAGAGTGAGCGAAGACAGCCCCTGTGGATGGGAGCGCCTCTGGGCCCCCTGGCGGATGGGCTACATCCGTTCCGCGAAGTCGACTGAGTGCCCCTTCTGTTTGCCCGAGGACACGGAGGGCGACAGGGACCGGCTCGTGCTCGCCCGGGGAAGGCGCGCGCACGTCGTGATGAACCTCTACCCGTACAACAACGGGCATCTCCTCATCGCGCCGTACGAGCACACGAGCGACTTCACCGCCCTTGCGCCCGAGACACTCGCCGAGATGGGCGAACTCATCCGCGTCTGCGTCCGCGTGCTCGCAAAGCACTGCCATCCGGACGGCTACAACATCGGCTACAACCTCGGACGCGCGGGCGGCGCCGGAGTCGAAGAGCATCTCCACGCCCACGTCATCCCCCGCTGGAACGGCGACACCAGCTTCATCACCACCGTGGGGCAGACGAAGGTGATCGTCCAGTCCCTCCTCGAGACGTACTCCGAACTCCGCCCGATGTTCGACGAGGAGATGGCGAGCCTCTCGTAGGGGCGGGTCTCCGTGCCCGCCCGCGGGGCCCCTCGCCGCAAACGCTCCCCGCGGGGAGCGGAGGTTCGTCGCGCCACGCCCCGCCCGCCGCCCCGCTCCTACTCCTCCTCCAGCGCCGTGTGTCCGCGTCCCGCCGCAGGGCTGCCGTCGCGCAGCCGGAAGTCCCCGTTCGCTGGATCGACGAACTCCGGGTCCACCCCCACCAGGCCGTCGGTCTCCTCCGTGGGGAGCGACGGGCGCGAGTTCCGAGGGTCGTCCTCGCAGTACCAGAGGTTCCGAGCGAACTCGAAGGTCTCGGGTGCGGTGCCGTCGCCGACGTTCAGCCCGCCCGCAGCCCAGCGGTCCGAGCGGAACACCACGATGTTGTCCGTAAACACGCCGTTCCGGCACGGCGCGAACCCGGCCTCGCGCGTCTCCTGAAGGATGCGCACGGCCCAGCGGCCGGGGTTGTAGATCGTGTTGAGACGCACGACCGCGCCGTCGGCTCCGACGAACGCGATCGGGGCGAGCGACCCCACGAAGATGTTGCCCTCGACCGTGATGTCCTTCGCCTCATAGCCCTGCGGCTCCGGCCGGAAGTACTGGAGGCCCGTGGAGCCTCCGATGTTCACCGCCCGACTCCCCGCATCCACGAAGCCGTTCGCCCGGACGACGATCTCCGAGGAGCCGCCCTTCATCTGCACGCCGGAAGCGCGCTCGAGGTCCCCTTCGCGGAAGAGGCAGTCAGTGATGACGCCGCGGTGACACCCGACCATGTCGATCGCGGAGCCGCCGGAGCCCCAGCGCTCCACGGTGCAGCTCTCCACACGGAAGTCGTCCACTCCGGAGAGCTTGATCCCGTCGCGGTTGCCGTCCGGTCCGATGTCCTGGATGACGAGATGGCGGAGGGTGATGTGGTGCGTCGGAGTGGCATAGTCCCCGCCGTCGTCGATGTTCAGGCCGTTGGCCTCCGCGCCCGAGATATGCATCCCGTCGATCTCGAGCCAGCTCACGTCCGAAAGTTGCAGGCCGCTGTCGCCGCCCAGGAGACGAGGCGGGTCTTCCGGGTCGGCTGCCCGAACAAGGATCGGGGCATCCTCCTCACCGTGGATGTCGGAGACGTGCAGGCCGCCCGGGTACTCTCCAGGCTCGAGAAGGATCACGTCACCCGGCTCGGCCTGTGCCAACGCTTCGACGAGGGCGGCCGAACTCGCGACGCGCGTCTCCTCCGCGTTCGTGAGCCCGCAACCGGCCAAGAGGCAGACGAGCGCGGCGGCGAAGGGTCTTGTGTACAGCATGGCGGTCACTCCCTATGCCTCCCGCCCCGCGTCCCGCATAGGGCTTTCGCGCCGGAGGCCCGCCTCCATTCCGAGGCCCGGTTCGCGGGCGGAGCCGGGGGCAGGGACCGCGGTCTGGCTCGCCGCTCGCTCGGCGTCCTTCGCCCTCGGCATGGTCGCCTACCCCACCTCGACCTTCGTCAGCGTCACCGGCCCG
>CAZCER010000005.1:0-19888 GCA_964497385.1 uncultured Armatimonadia bacterium
CCCTCGCCGACCTCGTGCCCTCCAAAGACGGCCAGGCGCTTGTGGTGGAAGGGAAAGGCGCCGCCCGCCCATGGCAAGAGCCGGCCATCGATCGGTTCTCTCCCGGCTCCGCCCGATCCGGTCGCTCGAGCCGAGGCGGTCGGCAGGGGCCGCCAATGGACGCCGTGCTTTGAGCCTATTGAGACGAACGTTGCGAGTGGAGTTGCGATGCTGACGACGGAACAGGAGCGCGTGATCGCCGAGGCCGATCCGCCGGTGGACCGCGTGGTGTTCTCCCCCTACCGGGCCTGCCTGGTGGGCGCGCACGTCGACCACCAGGGCGGCAAAGTGACCGGGTTCGGGCTGGATCGGGGCATCGTGCTGGGCTACTCGCCCAACCCCGGCGGGGCGATTCGGCTGACTGACGCGACGCTTGCCGAGCATGTGAGCGTGGACTCGCGCGGCGACGTCGAGGACATGCGCTGCACTCAGGACTGGTCGCGGTTCTTGGTCGGGGCGGCCTCCCGAATGCCCGATAGACGGAACGGCTTCCAGGGAGTCGTCGCGGGAAGCCTCCCGCCCGGAGGCCTCAGTTCGTCGGCGGCGTTCTCTCTCGCGATCCTTACCGCTCTGGCGGACGTCAACGATGTGACGCTTTCGGCCAGCGAGTTCGCCGGCGCGGCGGTGGAGATCGAGCATCGCTTTGTTGGAGTGAAGTGCGGGTTGCTCGACCCCACGATCATCGTGAACGCGCGGGCCGACCACTTGGTGACGCTCGACTGCGCCACGAACACCGTCACGGTCGAGCCTGGCCCAAAGGTCGCGATCGTAGCGGTCTACTCGGGCATCGCGCGCAGCCTCGTGGCGACGGGGTTCAACAGCCGGACGGAGGAGTGCCGCGAAGCGGCGCGGCTGCTGGCGCGCATGGCCGGTCGGGAGGCGGAAGACGAGGCGCCGCGCTTGGGCGATCTTCCGCGCGACCTCCTGCGGGACCGCCTGGAGGAGCTTCCCGACCCCTATCGCGGACGCGCTCGACATTACCTGACCGAGGTGGAGCGGGTTGAGCGCGCGATCCTTGCGTGGCGAGCCGGGGACCTGGCCGCCTTCGGGGAGTGCGCGCGCGAGTCGCTGGAGAGCAGCATTCGGAACTATGAGACGGGGAACCCGGAACAGCAGGTTCTGGCGCGAATCCTGAACTCCGCGCCGGGGGTGTACGGGGCGCGGTTTTGCGGCGGAGGCTTCGGCGGGTTCGTCGCGGGGATCTGCGATCCCGAGGCGGCCGGCGAGGCCGGGGAGCGGGCGGTCGCGGAGTACGTGCGAGAGTTCCCGCGGTTCGAGGGGGAGGCGTTCGCGGTCGCGTCGGCGCCGGCGGACGGCCTTCGGAGGCTTCGGTGAAAGCGAACCGCGCGGCAGGCGCGGCTAGAGGGAACGACGAAACGCCGGGCGCGCAAACCCAGGGCGGGAGCGCTCGGACGACCAGGGAGAGAGTCGGGGGCGACCGATGACAGGCTCGACGAGGTTCCAAGGCGCGCAGGACGTCGTCTTCACCGCGATGGAGGACGAGGCCGTGCTGCTCCATCTCGGGACCAGAAAGTACTACGGGCTGAACGAGACGGGCACGCGGATCTGGCAACTCGTGCAGATCGGCTCGAGTCTGTCGGAGATGGCTCAGGCGTTGGCTGAGGAGTACGAGGTGTCGGCCGAGGAGGCGCTTGAGGCGGTCACCAGCTTGTGCTCCGAACTGCTTGACGAGGGCTTGATTCGCGACGCGGGCTAGCGCTTCCGAACCTCCCTGTGTTGCGGAGCGCGGGCCGCTCCGTGAAGCGATTCGGGCCGCGCGCGACGGCCGGCGCCGTCGCCCCGGGATTCTCGCCAAAAACACCTTGACCCGTTCTGTGTCGAAGTCTATTCTAAACCGTCGCGCTAGGGTGAGGTTTGCCCTGCGTATGGGTGAGGCATGAGTCGCAAGACTCCGCTGCCAGCGCCCGGGAGTCGCGGCTGCGGCGCATCGCCAGTCAGTAAGCGCTGAACGCGCGCTCCATTGGGTGTTCGAGAGCCGTGTGGCTCGGACACGACAACCCAGGTAGCTCCTTCGCCGAGGGGAGCATAGCCCGGAGAGCAAAGCGCCCGACAAGGGATGACTAGGACTTCGCGTCCGCGTGTGCCCCTGAGCGCAAGGCTCCAGGGGCCTTTTTTGTGTCTAGGGTTGCTCGGTTTGAAGAGCCGGACGATAGGCGAGTCTGCTGTAGGAGGAAGTAATGCCCACGATCAACCAGCTCGTTCGCAAGGGACGCCATCCGAAGCGCACCAAGGCGAAGGCGCCGGCTCTGAAGCGCATTTTCAACAGCCTCAAGCGGGAGGCGCGGGAGATCGACGGCGCTCCGCAGAAGCGCGGCGTCTGCACCAAAGTCTGGACGATCGCTCCGAAGAAGCCGAACTCCGCGCTTCGCAAGGTCGCTCGCGTGGCCCTCACCAACCGGTATGAGATCACGGCCTACATTCCGGGCATCGGCCACAACCTGCAGGAGCACTCGGTCGTGCTGGTTCGCGGCGGCCGCGTCAAGGACCTCAACTCGGTGAAGTACCACATCGTGCGCGGCGTGCTCGACACCGCCGCCGTGGACGGCCGCAAGCAGGGCCGCTCGAAGTACGGCGCCAAGCGCCCGAAGGCCGCGAAGAAGTAGTCTCGGCTCCGGCTCCGACCGCGTGATCGGTCCGTCGGGGCCGGCGCTTGCCTGTGAACCAACTACGAGGGAGATGCGGGATGCCAAGAAGGGCTGCGCCAGAGCGTAGGAAGCCGGAACCGGACCCGGTGTTCGGGAGCAGGCTCATCTCTCGCTTCATCAACAACATGATGATCGGGGGGAAGAAGTCGACGGCCGCGCGCGTGTTCTACGACGCGTTCGAACTGATCGCGGACCGGACCGACGACAACCCGCTCAACGTGTTCGAGAAGGCCATCCGGAACGCGATGCCGCGGGTCGAGGTGCGCCCCCGGCGCGTCGGCGGAGCGACCTATCAGGTCCCGGTCGACGTGCGGGAGGATCGCCGCGTCGCGCTGGGCATCCGTTGGCTCGTCCGGTACTCCCGCGAGCGTCCCGGCCGCTCGATGCGCGACAAGCTCGCGGCCGAGTTCATGGACGCCGCGAACAACGCGGGCGGCGCGTGCCGCCGGCGCGAGGAGATGCATCGCACGGCGGAGGCGAACCGCGCCTTCAGCCAGTACCGCTGGTAATCCAGCTTTCAAGGCTCCTTGGAGCCAATCCACAATTGTGAGTAGGGCACATGGCGGCAAGCACAGCGAAAAAGAGCAAACCCGGCAAGGAAGCGGTCCAGATGGCGCGCGCGGTCCCACTAGAGAGAGTGCGAAACATCGGGATCACCGCGCACATTGACGCCGGGAAGACGACGGTCAGCGAGCGCATTCTCTTCTACAGCGGACGCACCCGCAAGATGGGAGAGGTGCACAACGGCGCCGCCGTGATGGACTGGATGGCCCAGGAGATGGAGCGGGGCATCACGATCCAGTCCGCCGCCACGACCTGCCAGTGGAACGGCCACGAGGTCAACATCATCGACACGCCCGGCCACGTGGACTTCACCGTCGAGGTCCAGCGCAGCCTGAGGGTCCTGGACGGCGCGGTCGTGGTCTTCTGCGCGGTCGGCGGCGTCCAGCCGCAGTCCGAGACGGTGTGGCGCCAGGCCGACACCTACCGCGTCCCGCGCCTCGCTTTCGTCAACAAGATGGACCGCCCCGGCGCGGACTTCCACAACGTCCTCCACCAGATCCGCGAGCGCCTCGGGGCGCGCGGAGTCGCCATCCAGATCCCCCTTGGATCGGAGGCGGACTTCCGCGGCGTGGTCGACCTCGTGGAGATGAAGGCGTGGGGCCACCAGGACGAACTCGGGGTCGACGTGGTCGAGTTGGAACTCACCGAGGATGAGCGGATCACCGCGGAGATGTTCCGGGAGTCGCTCGTCGAGGCGCTTGCCGATTTCGACGACGAACTCGCGACCTGCTACCTCGAGGGCGCGGAGCCCTCGCACGATCTCCTGAGGACCGCTATCCGGCGCGGCTGCACCAGCGGGGAGTTGGTCCCCGTTCTGTGCGGCTCGGCGCTGCGGAACAAGGGCGTCCAGCGGCTGCTCGACGCCATCACGGCCTATCTCCCGTCGCCGCTGGATCGGCCGCCGGTGGAGGGCGAGGTCAAGCCCGGTAAGCTCGGTACCCGCGCGCCGTCGGATGACGAGCCCACCAGCGCCCTGGCGTTCAAGATTCAGTCCGACGACTACGTTGGTCAGCTCACGTATCTGCGCGTGTACTCGGGTACGGTTAAGGCGGGCGACTCCCTTCTGGTGCCGCGTCTCGACAAGAAGGTGCGGATCAACCAGCTCGTTCGGATGCACGCGAACCGCCGTGAGCAGGTCGAGGAGGCGCACGCGGGGAGCATCGTCGCCGCCGCGGGTCTCCGAGACGTCGCTACGGGCGACACGCTCTGCGATCCGCGGAAACCGATCTCGCTCGAGGCGATCGAGGTTCCCGACGCGGTGATCAGCTCCGCGATCGAGCCGAAGCTCAAGGCCGACGAGGACAAGCTCGCGGACGCCCTCGGCCGGCTCCGCCGGGAGGATCCGTCCTTCCGGAGCGCCGTGGACCCGGAGACCGGTCAGATCATCATCTCGGGGATGGGCGAGCTGCACCTCGAGATCGTTTGCGACCGCCTCAACCGGGACTTCGGCGTCGAGGTCACGAAGGGCAATCCGCAGGTCACGTATCGCGAGACGCCGTCGGTTCCCGCTCGGGGCGAGGGCCGCTATGTGAAGCAGACCGGTGGCCGGGGGCAGTACGGCCATGTGGTCATCGAGCTGGAACCGCTGCCCTCGGGCGGGTTCGAGTTCGTGGACGAGACCAAGGGCGGCGTGATCCCGAAGGACTTCATTACGGCCATCCGCAAGGGCTGCGAGAGCGCCGCGGAGGCGGGCGTGGTGGCGGGCTACCAGGTCGTGGACTTCAAGGTTCGCGTGGTGGACGGTTCCACGCACGAGGTGGACTCCTCGGACATCGCGTTCCGGGCGGCGGGATCCATGGCGCTTCGGGACGCGCTCGAGAAGAGTCGTCCGGTTCTGAAAGAGCCCATCATGGCGATCGAGGTCGTCATTCCGGAGGAGTATCTCGGGGACGTCATGGCGGACATTCAGTCGCGCCGCGGCGCGATCGAGCAGATGACCACGAGCGCCGGGGGCGCCCGGTCGGTCCGCGGCTTGGTCCCCTTGAGCGAGATGTTCGGCTATGCGACGGACATACGCGGCATGACGCAGGGTCGCGGGACGTACACCATGGAAATCCATTCGTACCGGGAAGTCCCGGCCAAGGTGATGGAGCAGATCATCGGCAGAGCACGAGGGATGTACTGAACCGGCGTCGTTGGCGACCGGACGTGGGATGCCGGGCCGTAGGGGTGCCCGGAGACGTGCAGGAGGACACTGAGACATGGGCAAGGCGAAATTCGAGCGCAGTAAGCCGCACGTGAACATCGGCACGATCGGGCACGTGGACCACGGCAAGACCACCCTGACCGCGGCGATCACCATGGTGCTCGCGGACGAGGGCATGGCCGAGGTCATGACCTTCGACCAGATCGACGCCGCCCCCGAGGAGCGCGAGCGTGGGGTCACCATCAACACCGCCCACGTCGAGTATCAGACCGACAACCGCCACTACGCGCACGTCGACTGCCCCGGCCACGCGGACTACATCAAGAACATGATCACGGGCGCGGCGCAGATGGACGGCGCCATCCTCGTGGTCTCCGCTTACGACGGCGTGATGCCTCAGACGCGCGAGCACATCCTCCTGGCGCGCCAGGTGAACGTGCCGCAACTCGTCGTGTTCCTGAACAAGGTCGACCAGGTCGACGAAGAGGAACTCATCGAGATCGTCGAGATGGACCTGCGCGACAACCTGAACACCTACGAGTTCGACGGGGACAACATCCCGATCATCCGGGGTTCCGCGCTGAAGGCCATGGAAGCGGCCCAGGCCGGGAACCCGAAGGACGCGGCGTGCGACTGCATCCGCGAACTCATGGCGGCCGTGGACGCCTGGATCCCGACCCCGGAGCGCGACATCGACCGTCCGTTCCTGATGCCGATCGAGGACGTTTTCACGATCACCGGGCGCGGCACCGTCGTGACCGGCCGCATCGACCGCGGCGTCATCACGACCGGCACCGAGGTGGAGATCGTCGGCCTGCGCGACACCCGCAAGACGGTCGTCACGGGCGTCGAGATGTTCCGTAAGATCCTCGACCGCGGCGAGGCCGGCGACAACGCGGGCTGTCTCCTGCGCGGCGTGGAGCGCACGGAAGTCGAGCGCGGGCAGGTCGTCGCGGCTCCCGGCTCGATCAAGCCGCACACCGTCTTCAAGGGCGAGGTCTACGTGCTCACCAAGGAAGAGGGCGGCCGTCATCGCCACTTCCAGAGCGGGTACAAGCCCCAGTTCTACTTCCGCACGACCGACGTGACGGGCGAGATCACGCTCGGCGAGGGCGTCGAGATGATCATGCCGGGCGACCACGCGACCTTCCAGGTCGCGCTTGGGAAGCCGATCGCGATGGAACTCGGCCTGCGCTTCGCGGTGCGCGAGGGCGGCCGCACGATCGGCGCCGGCGTCGTGACCGAGATCATCGAGTAAGAGCGGTGAGCGAGGCGGGGTCGGGCGCGGGTCGCCCGGCCCCGAGCAACTGGCGCGGCGGTGCGCCGCGGAGAGGGTGCACGCATGCCTTCCGGCAAGATCAGAATACTGCTTAAGGCCTTCGACCATCAGCTTCTGGATCAGTCGGCCGAGCGGATCACGAAAGCGGCGCAAGATACGGGCGCCCAGGTGGCCGGCCCGGTGCCTCTGCCCACCCGGAAGAACATCTTCTGCGTGGTCAAGCCTACGGCTCTGGGGCGGTCCAGCCGGACGATGGAGCACTTCGAGATCCGCACGCACAAGCGCCTGCTGGACATACTCAGTCCTGGGGAACAGACCGTTGAGGCACTGAGCAAGCTCGAGTTCCCGGGCGGCGTCGAGATCGAGCTGAAGCTGTAGCCCGCGGCCGTCGCGACGGCGGCTGGGGCCCAGAGAAGGTGAACTGCGGATGTTCAAGGGCATCTTCGGACGCAAGATCGGCATGACGCAGATCTACGATGAGCAGGGGCGCGTGGTCCCCGTCACCGTAGTTCAGGCGGAGCCGTGCGTGGTCGTCCGAACCAAGAGCGAGCAAGGACGTGACGGCTACGAAGCGGTCGTCGTGGGCTTCGGCGAAGCCCGCAGGCCGATCAAGCCGCACGCGGGTCAGTTCCCGAAAGCGTGCGGAGGGCCCAAGCGGGAACTGAAAGAGTTCCGCTTCCAGGGCGCGGCCGACTTGGAGGTCGGGTCGGAGTTGACGGTCGAGGCCTTCGAGGCCGGCGACGTCGTTCAGGTCATCGGCACCTCCAAAGGCAAGGGCACGGCGGGCACCGTGAAGCGTTACCACTTCAATCGCGGCCCGATGGCCCACGGCTCCAAGCACCACCGCAAGCCGGCCTCCACCGGCGGCACGGACGGCGCTCGGGTCTTCAAGGGCGTTCGCAAAGCGGGGCGCATGGGGAATGCGCGGGTCACCATCAAGGGTCTTCGCGTCGTGCGCGTTTACCCGGACCGCGGGCTTCTGCTCGTGTCGGGGTCCGTGCCGGGCCCCACGGGCTCGCTGGTTGAGGTGCGCGGCCGGCTCGAGGACGATTTCGAGTAGGTCCGCCGGGATCTTGAGGAGAGAACGACATGGCACGCGCGAAGTGTTACTCGCGAACAGGTGAGGCCACGGGCCGGGAGGTCGAGTTGCCGGAGGTCGTCTTCGGCGCGCCGGTCTCCGAGGCTGCGGTCCACGCGGCGATCCTCGCCTACCAGATTAACCAGAGCAGCGCGCAAGCGAAGGCGAAGACGCGCGGCGAGGTGCGCGGCGGCGGACGAAAGCCGTGGCGTCAGAAGGGCACTGGGCACGCGCGACAGGGCTCGAGGACCGCTCCCCATTGGCGCGGCGGCGGCTCGGTCTTCGGACCGGTGGGACGGCGCGTGCGCCGGAAGCTCCCGAAGCGTCTGAAGCAGACCGCGATTCGGTCGGCCTTGTCAGCGCGGGCTTCGGAGGGCAACGTGCTGGTCATCGAGGCGTTGGAGTTCGACGCTCCGAAGACCAAGCCGATGGCCGAGGCGCTCCGGAAGATGGAGCTTGAGGGCAAGCGCGTGGCGGTTCTGATGGCCGCGCAGCGCGAGAACGCCCACAAGTCGCTGCGCAATCTGCCGGGCGTCGAGACGCGGGTCGCGCCGGCGTTCTCCACCTACGATCTTGTGTTGGCGGACGCGCTGGTCGTCGAGGAGTCGGCGCTCGGGATCATCGCCGAGGTGTTCGGCAAGACGACGCGCGCGGGCGGCGGGTCCGCGGAGGAGGCGAGTGCCTGATGGAGCCGACCCCGTTTGACGTCATCCTCCGTCCGGTGGTCACGGAGAAGAGCATGAAGGGCATCGAGGAGCATGGCAAGTACACCTTCCGGGTGGACCCGCGCTCCACGAAGGTCCAGATTCGCAAGGCGATCGAGCGCATCTACAAGGTCACCGTGACGAAGGTCAACACCGTGAACGTGCGGGGGAAGACGAAGCGACAGCTCCGCTTCCACTCGGGCGCCACGCCCCACTGGAAGAAGGCGATCGTCACGCTGCGCGCGGGCGATTCCATCGAGCTGTTCGACAGCGTCAAAGAGCAGACAGGGTGATAGCGGATGCCTATCAAGCATTTCCGCCCGACCACAGCCGCGCGCCGCACCATGACGGTGGTCACGGGCGAAGTGACAACTCGGAAGTCGAAGCCGCTTAAGTCGCACACCGCGCCGATCAAGCGGAGCGGCGGGCGCAACAACAACGGGCGACTGACGGTGCGCGGGCGCGCCGGCGGCAACAAGCGCAAGTACCGGGTGATCGACTTCAAGCGCGACAAGGACGGCGTCCCCGGTCGGATCGCGCAGATCGAGTACGATCCGAACCGCAGCGCGAACATCGCGCTGGTCGTGTACGCCGACGGCGACAAGCGCTACATGCTGACCCCGCGCGGCGTCGCCGTGGGCCAGCAAGTGGTCGCCGGCCCGCAGGCGGACATCCTGCCGGGCAACGCGCTCCCCCTGGAGCGGATCCCGCTCGGCACGCTCGTGCACAACGTCGAGCTGACGCCGGGCAAGGGCGGGCAGATCGTCCGCTCGGCCGGAGGGGCCGCGCAGGTGCTCGCGAAGGAAGGTCGCTTCGTGCATCTCCGCCTTCCGTCGGGCGAGGTTCGATTGGTCTCAGCTCAGTGCCGCGCGACCATCGGCGAGGTCGGGAACGAGGATCACTCCAACGTGCGCCTCGGCAAGGCCGGCCGGAACCGCTGGCGCGGACGCAAGCCGAAGGTTCGCGGCGTCGCGATGAACCCGAACGACCACCCGCACGGCGGCGGCGAGGGCAAGTCGCCGGTCGGGCGCAAGTGCCCGGTCACCCCGTGGGGCAAGCCGGCGCACGGGTCGCCGACCCGCAAGATGCGCAAGTCGAAGAACATGATCGTCCGGAGTCGCAAGGGACGTTAGCCCGCAGACGGGCTCGCTGGAGGGACAGAAACGTATGGCACGCTCGCTCAAGAAGGGGCCCTACGCTCACCCGAAGCTCCTGAAGAAGATCGACGCGATGAACGCGGCCGGTGAGAAGCGCATCATCCGCACTTGGGCCCGTGCCTCGCAGATCTTCCCGGAGATGGTCGGTCACACGATCGCGGTCTACGACGGCCGGAAGCACGTGCCGGTGTTCGTGACCGAGAACATGGTCGGCCACCGGTTGGGTGAGTTCGCCCCGACCCGCACGTTCCGCGGGCACCCCGGCCAGGAGCGCTCCAGCCGCGGGCGGTAGAGGGAAGCCGCCGAGAGCCGGTACGGGCGCGTAGGGCTCCGGTGCGCGAGTGAACAGGAGTTGTGGATCGTGGAAGTACGAGCCGTCGGGCGATTCCGAAGAGTATCGCCGAGCAAGGCGAGGAGAGTCATCGATCTTCTGCGCGGTCGCCCCTATGGCGAGGCGCGCGGGATCCTGCGCAATATGGCCTCCCCCACGGCGGAGGAGATCCTGAAGGTTCTCGAATCCGCCCGCGCCAACGCGGAGAACAACCATGACGCGGACGGCGAGGACCTCTGGGTGAGCCAGTGCTGGGTGGACGAGTCCATGCGGTTCCGCCGGCTGGAGTACCGGGCCCGAGGGCGTGTGAACGTTCGGCGCAAGCGCTGCTCGCACATCACGATCTATCTCGCCGATCAGGAAGACGAAGGGTAGGCGCCCAGCATGGGACAGAAGATCAGACCCTCGGGGCTGCG
This sequence comes from uncultured Armatimonadia bacterium, assembly GCA_964497385.1. Taxonomy (GTDB): domain Bacteria; phylum Armatimonadota; class Zipacnadia; order UBA1398; family UBA1398; genus CAZCER01. The sequence goes on from CAZCER010000005.1 coordinate 10,381, forward strand.
ACTTGGCATCATCCGTGAGTGGGACAGCCGCTGGTACGCGGATCGCAACTACCGCGAGTTCCTGCTCGATGACATCAAGATCCGCAAGTACGTTCTGCAGAAGCACCACGCGGCGTCCATCAGCGGAATCCTGATCGAGCGGCGGGTCGGAGACGCCGTGCGCGTCACCGTGCACACCGCGAAGCCCGGCGTCCTGATCGGCCGCGGCGGGGCGGGCGTGGAGGATCTGAAGCGCCAGCTCGAGACGGTGAGCGGGCGACGGATCCACGTCAACGTCGTCGAGATCAAGAACCCGGACCTCAACGCCGAGTTGGTCGCGGAGTCCGTGGCGCGGTCGATCGAGCGCCGCGAGTCCTTCCGGCGGGCCATGAAGCAGGCGGTCCAGCGGACTATGAAGCAGGGCGCGCGCGGAGTGAAGGTCATCGTGTCCGGCCGTCTCGGCGGCGCCGACATCGCGCGGACCGAGAGCCTCAAAGACGGCAAGATCCCCCTGCACACGATCCGCGCCGACATCGACTACGGCGTGCGCGCCGCCCGGACGAAGTACGGCCCCATCGGCATCAAGGTGTGGGTGTACCGCGGCGACGTTCTGCCTGGGGAGAAGATCAAGCGCGACACTGAGGCCCGGGTGCGCCGACCGGGCGGCGGGCGGGCGCCTCGAGTGCGCCAGGCCCCGTCGGGCCCCTCGATCTCGGTGGGCGGACCCGGCGCCGGGCCGCGCGGAGCGGGCCCCGGCCGGGGCGGACGCCCGCGGTCTTCCGGCGGACGCCCGACGCCGCATGGTGGTGATAGCAATGCTAATGCCTAAGCGCATGAAGTTCCGAAAGCCCCACCGCGGGCGCATGAAGGGCTACGCGAAGGGCGGCTGCAACGTCTCGTTCGGCGACTTCGCCATGCAGGCGCTCGAACCGGCGTGGATTACGAACCGCCAGATCGAGGCCGCCCGCGTCGCGATCACCAGGCGCTGCCGCCGCGGCGGCAAGGTGTGGATTCGGATCTTCCCCGACCACACGGCCACGAAGAAGCCCGCGGAGACGCGCATGGGGTCGGGCAAAGGCGCCCCGGACGGCTGGGTCGCCGTGGTGAAGCCCGGCCGCGTGATGTTCGAGATCTCCGGAGTGCCGGAGGAGACGGCCCGTGAGGCCATCCGGATCGCGGGCCACAAGATGCCGATCAAGACTCGGTTCCTGGTCCGCGAGGGCTACGAGCCGGAGGAGGGGTAGAGCCGTGCGGAAGGCAAGCGAGTACCGTGAGATGACGAGCGAGGATCTCCGGCACGAGTATTACCAAGCCAAGGAGGAGCTTTTCCGCCTCCGTTACCGCGTGGCGAGCCACCAGTTGGACGACACCAAGGCCATCTGGCGGGCGCGCAAGGAGATCGCGCGCCTGGCCACCGTGCTCAGGGCGCGTGAGCTTGAGGCCGCGAGAGCCGGCGACGGTTCGGGGAGCAACTAATGGCTAGGGAGCGCACAGCCGGCGAGATGCCGATTCGCAAGACCAAAGAGGGCGTCGTGGTCTCAGACAAGATGGACCTGACCGTGGTGGTCGCCGTCGAGCGACTCGTGCGGCACCCTCTGTACCGACGCGTGCTTCGGCGCACGCGCAAGTTCAAGGCGCACGACGCCAAGAACGACTGCCGCGTGGGCGATCGGGTGCGGATCCAGGAGTGCCGCCCTCTCTCCAAGGAGAAGTGCTGGCGCGTCGTGGAGATCCTTTCCAGAGCGAAGTAGCGTCGGAGGGAGTCCGAAGGTGAAGAGCTATCCGTCCGACGCGCTGCGCAACATCGCGGTGGTCGGTCACTCCAACTCGGGCAAGACCAGTCTCGTCGAGGCCATGCTCTTCGACGTCGGCGCCATCGATCGCATGGGCCGCGTCGAGGACGGGAACACGGTTTCCGACTTCGACGAGGAGGAGATTCGCCGGCAGATGTCGATCGGCTTGTCGCTGTGCGCGGTTGAATACGGCGACCGCAAGCTCAACCTGATCGACTGCCCCGGCTACACCGATTTCGTGGCCGGCGTCATCTACCCGCTTCACATCACCGAGGGCGCGATCGTCCTGGTGGACGCCGCGGGCGGCCTCGGGGTCGGGACCGAGCGGGCTTGGCGCATGGCCGACGAGCGCGGGGTCGCGCGCATTGTCTTCATCAACAAGCTCGACAAGGAGAACACGAGCTTCGAGCAGAGTCTCGAGGCCGTGAAGGAGCGCCTGTCCTCCGCGGCGGCGCCGCTCTGCCTCCCGATCGGGTCGGGCGCCGGACTGAAGGGCGTCGTCGACTTGGTGACCATGAAGGCCTATATCGGCGCGGGCTCCGGCGTCAAGGCGACCGAGATCCCGGCGGAGATGGCCGATGAGGCGCAGGCGGCTCGCGAGCGCATGGTCGAGGAGATCGCGGCCTCGGACGAGTCGCTCATGGAGAAGTATTTCGAGGACGGCGACCTTTCGCAGGACGATCTCGTGAAAGGCCTTCTCGCGGGCGTCATGGCCGGCAAGGTCGTCCCGGTGCTCGCGGGCAGCGCGACCGAGAACATTGGCGTCATGCAGCTTCTCGCGGCGGCGAAGGATCTGCTTCCCGCGCCCGGCGCGCGTCCGGTCGAGGGGATCAAGCCGGGCACGGAAGACGCGGCGGACGGCCCGGAGCGCGTGACGCGCGAGGCGACCTCCGAGGCGCCGACGTCGGCGCTGGCGTTCCGGTCCGTCATGCATCCGTACCAGGGCAAGCTTGTGTTGCTGCGCGTGCAGTCGGGGCGTGTGAAGCAGGACACGTCGCTGCAGAACACGACGCAGTCCCAGAAGGAGAAGCTCGGCGAGATCTTCACCATGCGCGGGAAGACTCAGGAGAAGCTGGCCGAGGCCTACGCCGGAGACATCGTCGGAGTCGCGAAGATCCAGGGCACGCGCACGGGCGACACGCTCAGCGACCCCGGCCACCCGATCATTCTGCCCGCTCCGGCGATCCCAGAGCCGATGTTCTCCGCCTCGATCAGTTGCAAGGACCGCTCCGAGGTCGACAAGATGGCGAGCGGGCTCGCGAAGATCGCCGAAGAGGATGTGGGTTTCCGGTTCTACCGCGACGCGGAGACCGATGAGTCGATCATCGCGGGCGTGGGTCGGTTGCATCTCGAGGTGGTTCTCTCGAAGCTGAAGAGCGCCACGGGCGTCGAGGTCGAGATGGGCCGGCCGAAGATCCCGTACCGGGAGACGGTTCGCTCGAGTGCGACGATCCACCATCGCTACAAGAAGCAGACGGGCGGCCGCGGGCAGTTCGGCGACGTGCATCTCCGACTCGAGCCGCGCGAGAGCGGCGCCGGGTTTGAGTTTCTCGACGAGGTCGTGGGCGGCGCGATCCCGCGGCAGTACATTCCCGCTGTGGAGAAGGGCATCGTGGAGGCCATGGCCCATGGCTGCCTCGCGTCCTTCCCGGTGGTGGACGTGGCCGTGGCGGTGTTCGACGGTCAGTATCACTCCGTGGACTCCTCGGAGCACGCGTTCAAGCGCGCGGCCGCGATGGCTTTCCGCAAGGGGATGGAGCAGGCGCACCCGATCCTGCTCGAGCCGATCGTGCGGATCCAGATCACGGCTCCGGACGACGCGATGGGCGACATCATGGGCGACCTCACGTCGCGGCGCGGGCGTCCGCAGGGCATGGAGCAGCAGGGCTCGACGCAGATCATCAACGCGCTGGTGCCGCTGGCGGAGGTGGCGACGTATGAGGCCGACCTTCGCTCGATGACGGGCGGACGCGCGAGCTACACCATGGAACACGCCAAGTATGAGGAAGTCCCCGCTCACCTCGTGGAGTCCATCTGCGCGGAGCACAAGCGGGAGATCGAAGAGGAAGAGTAGGGGGACCGAGCCATGATCCGTCCCATGACGCGGCTGAAGGTGGCCGACAATTCGGGAGCGCGGGAATTGCTCTGCATCAAGGTTCTCGGCAAGGGCAACGCCCGCTGGGGCTCCGTCGGCGACGTGTTCGTCGGCGCGGTGAAGGAAGCGGCCTCCACCGGACAGGTAAAGGACGGCGAGGTCGTCAAGGCGGTCGTCGTCCGCACCAAGCGCGCGATCCGGCGTCAGGATGGCTCCCACATCCGCTTCGACGACAACGCGGCCGTGATCATCGACGCGCAGCAGGACCCGATCGGCGGACGCGTGTTCGGGCCGGTGGCGCGGGAGTTGCGGGAGCGCAACTTCATGAAGATCATCAGTCTGGCCCCCGAGGTTTGGTAGGAGGAGATCGACCGATGTCCCAGCCCAGGCTGCACATCCGGAAGGGCGACACCGTGCTGGTGATCGCCGGGAAAGACAAGGGCGAGAAGGGCTCCGTGATTGAGGCGCGCCCGAGCCAGCGCCGCGTGATCGTGGGCGGCGTGAACATCGCGAAGAAGCACAAGAAGCCGAGGGGCCGTCAGCCCGGAGGCATCATGGAGGTCCCCATGCCGGTGGACGTTTCCAACGTCATGCTCGTCTGCCCGAGCTGCAGCCGGCCCACGCGGGTCCGGCGCAACCGGGTCGAGACGCCCGGGGCCGAGAAGAGCACCAAGCTCGTCCGTGTGTGCAAGCGGTGCGGCGCGGACATCGACGAGGCGTAGACGCGGGACGCCCGCGCGGGTCGCCCAGGAGCGGCAACGGTCGCTCGGTTGAGGAGTGAAGAACGTGGCGAGGCTGAAGGAGCGCTACAGGAGCGAGATCATCCCCGCCCTTATGAAGCGCTTCAACTACAAGAACTTGATGCAGGTGCCCAAGGTCCTCAAAGTCAGCCTGAACATGGGCGTCGACGGGGCCCGCGAGGATCGCAAGATCCTGGAGGCCGCCGCGACGGACTTGGGCGCGATCAGCGGGCAGAAGCCGGCGATCACCCGGGCCAAGAAGTCGGTCGCGAACTTCCGGATTCGCCAGGGCATGCCGATTGGGTGCCGCGTGGAACTGCGCGGAGACATGATGTACGAGTTCCTCGATCGACTGATCACGGTCGCGCTCCCGCGCATCCGCGACTTCCGCGGCCTGCCGAACAAGTCGTTCGACGGACACGGCAACTACAGCCTCGGGGTGACCGAGCAGACGATCTTCCCGGAGATCGACTTCGACAAGATCGACCGTGTGCGCGGTCTCGACATCACGATCGTGACGACCGCGCGGACGGACGAGGAATGTGACGCGCTGCTTCGCGAGATGGGCATGCCGATCCGGTCGTAGGGCGCGAGAGGACCAAGCGATGGCCAAGACTGCGTTGAAGATGAAGGCTGCCCGCAAAGCCAAGTTTCCGGTGCGCGGGTACAACAGGTGCAGCGTCTGCGGGCGCCCGCGCGGCTACCTGCGCAAGTTCGGGCTCTGCCGGATCTGCTTCAGGTTCATGGCACTGGAGGGTCTGATCCCGGGTGTCACCAAGTCCAGCTGGTAGGCACCGGCTGAACGTAAAGGGGCGTCGGTTCTATGAGTCAGTCTGACCCGATTGCCGATATGCTGACGCGGATACGGAACGCCAGCTCGGCACATCATGACACAGTGGAGATTCGGGCCTCCAGGATGAACCTGGAGATCGCCAAGCTGCTCCGGAACGAGGGCTACATCAAGAACTTCCGGATCCTCTCGAACGGTCCGCAGAGTCGGATTCGCATCCGGCTCAAGTACGGACCGAACCGTGAGCGCGTCATCAACGGCGTGAAGCGCGTCTCCAAGCCCGGCCAGCGGCAGTACGTGGGCAAAGAGGCCATTCCCCGCGTGCTCGGCGGCCTCGGCATCGCCGTCCTATCGACCTCCTCCGGCGTGCTGCCGGATCGGCAGGCGCGGAAGCTTCAGATCGGGGGCGAGGTCATCTGCCACGTGTGGTAGGTGGCCCGGCCCTGAAGTGAGGGGTGTAGTTCCATGTCACGGATCGGACGCATGCCGATACCGGTTCCGGACGGGACCGAGGTCCGGATCGACGGGCCTCAGGTCGTCGTCAAGGGCCCTAAGGGCACGCTTGAGCGCACGTTTCCCGAGGGCGTCGAGATCGCGCTGGAGGACGGGGTCCTCGTCTGCCGTCGGCAGTCGGAGAACCGCCAGATCCGCGCGCGCCACGGCCTCGTGCGGGCGCTGCTCAACAATATGGTCACCGGCGTGACCACCGGGTTCCGGAAGGCCCTGCTCTTGCAGGGCATCGGGTACCGCGCCACGGTGGACGCCGGTCGGCTGAGCATCGTCGCGGGGCATTCGCACGATGTGGTGATCACGGTGCCGGAGGGCTTGGAGGTCGTCACCGAGCAGGTCTCGGCCAATCCGCCGGTCCATCGGATCGCCATCCTGGGCCCCGACAAGGAGCAGGTCGGGCAGTTCGCCGCCGACATCCGCTCCCTCCGGCCGGTCGAGCCCTATAAGCTCAAGGGCCTCCGCTACGAGACCGAGATCGTCCGCAAGAAGGCCGGCAAGGCCGCGGCCGGCGGCTAGTCGCGAGCGCCGAGAGCCGAGGAGCCGCACGTTCGCATCGAATCGAGAGTGAGTGGCAATGGCGAAGACGAACCCGAGACTGGTCCAGCGCGAGAGACGGCATCGCCGGGTGCGCCGCAAGATCCGCGGCAGCGCCGCGTGCCCCCGCCTCTGCGTCTACAAGAGCGTGCGCTACATCTACGCGCAGCTCGTCGACGACGTCGCGGGCCACACCCTGGCCGCGGCCTCGACGCGCGAGGCCGCCGTGATGGACGGCCTTGCTTCCACGAAGAGCGTGGAAGCGGCCAAGCGCATCGGCGCGATCCTCGCGGAGCGCGCGAAGGGCAAGGGCGTCGAGAAAGTCGTGTTCGACCGCAGCGGCTACCCGTATCACGGCCGCGTCAAGGCCGTGGCGGACGCCGCGCGCGAGGGCGGTCTGATCCTGTAAGCCGGGAGGCCTCACTGTGGCTGACGAGACGAAGATTCGGGTGACCCTGAAGCGGTCGCTCATCGGGCGCAAGCAGAACCAGCGCGACACCGCGCGTCTCTTGGGCCTCACCAAGATCAACAAGAGCGTGGTCGTGCCGGATCGCCCGGAGATCCGCGGCATGATCCGCACCATCGGCTTCCTCGTGGAAGTGGAAGAGGGGGTCGAGTAATGGCAGACGAGAAGACCACCGAGACGACGACCGAGCCCAAGACGCTGCGGATCGGCAACATCCGCGGCGCCGAGGGCGCGCGCAAGGCGAAGACCCGGGTCGGGCGCGGCCACGGCAGCGGCAAGGGCAAGACGGCCGGCCGCGGCATCAAGGGCCAGAAAGCCCGCAGCAAGGTTCGGCGCGGCTTCGAGGGCGGACAGACCCCGCTCCAGCGCCGGCTGCCGCGTCTGCGCGGCATCAGCCAGGCGGCCCTGAACATCGGGCGTTTCCGCAAGGAGTACGCCGTGATCAACGTCGGCCGCCTGGACGAGTTGTTCGAGAGCGGCGCCGAGGTGACCCCCGAGGCGCTCGTGGCGCGGCGCGCGGTGCGGAAGCTGGGCGCGGGGCTCCGCGTCCTCGGCGTCGGCGAGGTCACGAAGGCTCTGACGGTCAAGGCGAGTCACGTCAGCGAGTCCGCGAAGGCCAAGATCGAGGCGGCCGGAGGAAGCGTGGAGCTGATCTAACATGGCGATGGCTGCTGCGAGCGGTCGACGACAGCAGAAGACCCGGAAGATGACGGAGACGCTCCGGACGGCGTGGGCCATCCCCGACGTTCGGAAGCGCCTGATGTTCGTCGCCTGGATCTTCGTCGTCTACTGCGCGTGCGTGTACGTGCCCCTGCCGGGCATCGACCGCGCGGCGCTCGACAACTTCTTCTCCAAGACCGGAGGCGGAGGCGTTCTCGACCTTCTGAACGCATTCTCCGGCGGGGCCCTGGAGCAGTTCTCCGTCGTCGCTCTGGGCATCATGCCCTACATCAACGCCTCCATCATCTTCCAGTTGCTCACGATCGCGGTTCCGGCCCTGGAGCGCCTGCAGAAGGAAGAGGGCGAGGAGGGCCGCAAGAAGATCGCGATGTACATTCGCTGGGCCACCGTCGCCCTCGCCATCGTCCAGGGTCTCGGCCTCTCCGTGATGCTGCACTCGCAGGGGATCCTCACGGGCGGAATACCACTTCTCGTCATGGTCGTGATCACGCTGGCCGCCGGGACGAGCTTCCTGATGTGGCTGGGCGAGGAACTCTCGGAGAAGGGCGTTGGAAACGGCGTCTCGCTCATCATCTTCGCGGGCATCATGTGCAGCCTTCCGGGTCAGGTCAGCCAGACCATTCAGAAGCTGAAGGTCGGCGCCATCACCGGAGCCAACGTCTTCGGCCTTGTGCTGATCATGGTGGCGATCATCGCGTTCATCATCCTGATCCAGCAGGGCCAGCGGCGCATCGAAGTGAACTACGCGAGCCGCGTGGTCGGCCATCGGATGTATCGCGGGCAGAACACGTATCTGCCGCTGCGCGTGAACCAGGCCGGCGTCATCCCGATCATCTTCGCGATTTCGGTGTTCATGTTCCCGGCGACGATGGCGCAATTCGTGATGGGCGACGCGCTGGCCAAGGCGCTTCACGTCGATCCCGCCAAGCTCGCGATGTGGGCCAGCAAGGTGTCGGACTTCCAGCCCGGAGTCGGCGTCAGCGGCGTCATGGCGGCGATCGTCTACTTCGCGCTCGTCGTGCTCTTCACGTATTTCTACACGGCGGTCACCTTCAAGCCGGCCGACGTCGCGGAGACGCTTCGCAAGAACGGCGGCACCATCCCCGGCAGACGTCCCGGCAAGCCGACCGAGCAGTATCTTGACAGGCTGCTCGTCCGGATCACGCTCCCGGGCGCGCTCTTCCTCGGGCTGATCGCCCTGTCGCCGTACTATGTGCCGCTCCTGACGAAGGTCGACACCTTCAATGTGGTGGGCGGCACGTCGCTCCTGATTGTGGTCGGCGTCGCCATGGATACGATGCAGGGGCTTGAAGCCCATCTCCTGATGCGGCATTATGAAGGGTTCATCAAGTGACGAAGAACCTCGTGCTACTCGGCCCGCCCGGCTCAGGCAAGGGCACACAGGGCGAGAAGTTGGAAGCCAAGCTGGGCTTGCCGCGGCTTTCGACCGGCGACATGCTGCGCGCCGCCGTGAAGCGCGGCACCGAACTCGGCCAGAAGGTCGCGCCGATCATGGCCTCCGGAGCGCTGGTGCCGGACGAGATCGTGGTCGGGATCATCGAGGAGCGCTCGCGGGAGGCGGATTGCGCGGGTGGTTTCATCCTCGACGGCTTCCCGAGGACGCTTGGACAGGCCGAGGCGCTGGACCGGATGCTCGAGGCGCGCGGCATCGGGCTGTTCGCCACGCTGAACATCGCGGTGGCGGACGGCGAGCTGATCGGGCGTTGCGTCGGCCGGCGGCTCTGCTCGAACAAGGAGTGCGGCGCGATCTACCATACGACGACCAAGCCGCCGAAAGTGGACGGCGTGTGCGATCTGTGCGGTTCCGAACTGCTTCACCGCCCGGACGATCGGGAGGAAGCGGTCGCGGAGCGGCTGCGGAACTACCACAAGCAGACCCAGCCGCTCGAGGAGTACTAT
>CAZCER010000006.1:0-19518 GCA_964497385.1 uncultured Armatimonadia bacterium
GGCGCCGGCGGCGCTGCCGACCGTGGAGGTCGGGCACTCCTCGGTCAAAGAGGACCTCTATCGGCGGGACTTCACGATCAACGCGATGGCGGTGCGGATCAACGCCGACCACTTCGGGCGCCTGTACGACTTCTTCGGCGGCCGCGCGGATCTCGAACGCGGCGTCATCCGCGTGCTGCACAGCCTCAGTTTCGTGGAGGATCCGACGCGCGTCTTCCGGGCGATCCGGTTCGAGCAGCGCTTGGGCTTTCGGCTCGAGGAGCAGACCGAAGCCCTCTTGGAGTACGCGCTGGAGGCGGAACTGTTCGAGGCGCTCGCGACCGACCGGATACGCGACGAACTCCGGATCATCCTCTCGGAGCGGGATCCGATCCCGGCGATCCATCGCCTCGCGCATCTGGGGGTGTGGCCGCATGTGCATGAGCGCATCGCCTTCGGCCAAGAGGCGCTCGACGAACTGCACCGGACGTCGGAGATGCTCCGATGGCTCGGACAGCTCGACCCGCCCCCGGAGCCGCAACGGTGGCTCGCTTATCTCTGTCCGCTTCTGCGGGAGATGACCGGCACGGAGGTGCGGGACCTGGCGCGAAGGCTGCGCTTCCAGCGGGACGCGCTCGAGGATCTTTCCCAGGCCGTGGACGCGACGGAGTTCGTGCTGGCGGCGCTCGAATCGGAGCAGAAGGTGCGCCCGAGCCACGTCTACCAGTTGCTCGAGCCGCTCAGCGACCTTCTGCTGACGCGGGTCCTGGTGTGTTCGGCGCCGGGCGGCTCCGCGGAGCGCCGCATCATCCGGTACCTGACCGAGACGCGCGCGGTGTCGCTGACCGTCGGCGGCAAGGACCTCAAGGAACTCGGCTGCAAGCCGGGCCCCATCTTCGGTATGATACTCCGCCGGTTGCTGGCCGAGCGCCTGGACGGTGAGATCTCGGCCGAGGACGAGCCGCGGAGGCTCCGCGAACTCGCCGAGGCGATGCACCGCGAACACGGGGGGAAGGGAACGCCACATGCTGTTGAGGGCCATTAACTCCGGCTTCACCCCCGAGACCGTTCAGATCCTGGCGGCGTACGCGATCAGCCTGATGTTCGCGATCGGGCTGCACGAGTACGCGCACGCTCGGGCCGCGGTGTGGTGCGGGGATTCGACGCCGGAACGGGACGGCCGGCTGACGCTGAACCCGCTCGCCCATTTGGATCCGTTCGGCACCATCATGATCCTGCTCGCCGGTTTCGGCTGGGGCAAGCCGGTCATGGTGAACCCCTTCAACTTCAGGAAGGGCCGTCGCGACTGGATGATCGTGGCGGTGGCGGGGCCGGTGTCGAACTTCCTGATGGCGGGCCTTGGCGTCGGGCTTGCGTGGCTTGTCTGGCTGGGCCTGATGGTCTTCCTGTCGGGCGCGGGCGAGGCGGTCCCCCCGCCCGGATGGGCCGTCTCCCTCTTGCTGCTCACCCACGTGTTCGTCTCGCTGAACCTCATGCTGATGATCTTCAACCTGATCCCGATCGGGCCGCTCGACGGGGTGAAGGTGCTGCAGTACTTCATGCCGCAGAAGATGGCGGAGCGCTTCTACGCCTTCAGCGTGCAGTACGGCGGCATTCTCCTGATCGGGCTCGTGATCGTCATGGCGCGGACCCCGCTGCTCGACTTCCTCTACATCCCTATGGACCTCTTCATGGATCTCGTTCTGCCTTACTGACAGGTGATCCGTTGATGCTCGACGCGACCGACAGCCCAACCGCCGCGCGCCCGCCGAGGGTGTTGAGCGGGATGCGTCCCACCGCGCGGCTGCACCTCGGGAACCTGGAGGGCGCCCTGCGCGCCTGGGCCGGGCTGCAGGAGACGCACGAGTGCTTCTTCGTCGTGGCCGACTGGCACGCGCTGACGACCCACTACGAACGCAACGACGAACTCCGCTCATTCGTGCGCGAGATGGTGCTTGACTGGTGCGGGGCGGGTCTGGATCCGGAGACGTGCACGATCTTCGTGCAGTCGGACGTTCCGGAGCACGCGGAACTCGCCCTCTTGCTTGGGATGATGACGCCGGTTCCGTGGCTCGAGCGCTCGGTCACCTACAAGGAGTGGATGACGCACACCGACGTCGCGCGCTCGGCGGGGCTCGGCCTGCTCGCCTACCCGGTGCTCCAAGCCGCGGACATCCTGGTGCATCGCGCGACCACGGTGCCGGTCGGTCGCGACCAGGCTCAGCACATCGAAGTGACGCGGGACATCGCCCGGCGCTTCAACGCGCTCTACGGCGAGGCGTTTCCGCTTCCCGAGCCGCACTACTCGGAGTTCGCGGTTCTGCCCGGCACGGACGGGCGCAAGATGAGCAAGACGTACGGGAACGTCATCCACATCAGCGACCCGCCGCCGGTGCTGGAGCGCCGGATCGCCATGATGTTCACCGACCCGGCGAAAGTCTACAAGGGGGATCGCGGCCACCCCCATCGGTGCCCGGCCTTCACCTACCATCGCTGCTACAACGCCGCGGAGACGGCGGAGATCGAGGAGGGCTGCGCCGCCGGGGCCCTTGGCTGCGTGGAGTGCAAGGCGCGGCTCGCGAGCCGAGTCATCGAGGCGCTGGAGCCGATCCAGGCGCGGCGGCGCGAGTTCGATCTCGAGCCCGGCGCGCTGGCCGACCTGCTCGCGGACGGAGCGCGGCGGGCGCGCGCGTCGGCGCGGGAGACGCTCGAGATCGTGCGGGAGGCGATGGGCCTGTGGCATCGGACAGCCCACTGACGTCCCCCACCCCGCCGGAGGCGCCCGAGGCCGTGACGCCGCCTGGCGCGTCGGGCGTGGCGTCGCTCATAGACAGCGCCGCGCTCGACCTCATCAAGCGCGAACTCCAGGCCCTTCGGCCGTATCGGGTGAAGCTTCCGATCTACGAAGGCCCGATGGACCTGCTGCTCTTCCTGGTCCGGCGCCACGAGGTGGACGTCTACGACATCCCCATGGCGGCGATCACGGAGGAGTATTTCGAGTACATCGTGCTGATGGAGGTCCTCGACATCGAGGTCGCGGGCGATTTTCTGGTGATGGCCACCACGTTGATGGTCATCAAAGCGAAGACGCTTCTGCCGACCGAGACGCCGGACGACTTCGACGACGAGTTCGAGGACGCTCGCGAGCGCGACGACCCGCGCGCGGACCTGCAGCGGAAGCTCATCGAGTATCAGAAGTTCCGCAACAGCGCGGAGTATCTGCGGCAGCGGATCGAGCGGCAGTCGATGATGCATCCACGCGGGGGCGATGAGGCGCAGACCTTTAGCCCGGACACGATCCCGATCCAGTCGGTGTCGGTGTTCGATCTGCTGAGCGTGTTCAAGCAGATGCTCCTGCGAGCCGTGGACGACGAGCCGGCCGTGCTGGAGCGCCGGTCCTGGACGGTCGGGGAGCGAATGGAGGAGATCCTGGAGGCGGTGCGGCTCTGTCCGGACGGGCTGAGCTTCTTCCAGACCGTCTCCGAGACGCCGACGAAGCTCGAGGTCATCGTCACGTTCCTCGCGGTGCTCGAGCTGATCCGGCGGAGGCGAGTGAGCGTGCATCAGCACTCGCCGATGGGCGAGATCCGAATTTACCCGGGAGCGGGGCGGGTGGAGCATGGATGAGAAGCGCGAGGTCGACGCGACCCCGATCGGCGGGGCGTCCGAAGACGAGGTCTATGCGAACGGCGAACAGGACACCGAAGGCCTGACCGAGGAACAGGCGACTCAGGCGGACGTGAACGGCGAACCTCAGCCGCCGGAGCCCGAAGCGGCGGAAGGGACCGTTGCGATTCCCTCGGAGCCCGCCGCCGACCTCGCCGAGGAGGGCGAGCCGGAAGACGGCGAGGTGCGAGAGGCCAAACTGGCCCTGGAGTGCCTTCTGTTCGTGGGCAACGAGCCGCTCCCGCCGTTGCGCCTGTGCGACATCCTGGAGGTCAGTCGGAAGACGCTCGACAAGGCGGTCGAGGAACTGCGTTCGGATCTGCGGGGCCGAAGCCTGCAAGTCGTCGAGATCGCCGGCGGCCTGCGGATGATGACCCGTCCGCGTTTCCACCGCTATGTGGAGCGATACTTCGAGCCGAGGCCCGAGCGCATCAGCCGGGCGGGGCTGGAGTGTCTCGCGGTCATCGCATACCGGCAACCGGTGACGCGGCCGGAGATCGACGCGATCCGCGGGGTGAACTCCTCGGGCTCGGTCGACAGCCTCCTCCGGAAAGGCCTCATCAAGGAGGTCGGCCGGAAGGACGTGCCCGGCCGCCCCATCCTCTATTCGACGACGGAGGCGTTCCTCGAGGTCGCTGGCCTGAGCGACCTCGGCCAGCTCCCGAAGGCCGAGGCGGGAGGAATCCCGAGCCACCTGCTTGGAATACCGATGGAGCCCGACGGGGAGCGCGACCTGCCTCTGGATCTCGCGGACGAGGCGCCCGAGGAGACCGCGCCCGAAGTCGAGTCGGAGGAAGGGGCAGTCGAGTGAGCCGCGCACGGAGCGCCGGAGCGCCGCGGGGAGCCGCCTGTTCGCGGGCCGCGCTCCTTGTCGCCGTCGTCCTCGCTCTTCCGGCCCTCGCCGATCCCCCCCCGCTGCTGACCGCCCGGTCGGTGGTTCTGATGGACGCCTGGAACGGCGACGTCCTCTACAAGAAGGACGCGGAGACGCCGCACGCGCAGGCGAGCATCACGAAGATCATGACCGGCGTCGTGGTGCTCGAGCGCGCGAAACTCGACGATGTGGTCCTTGTGCCCAAGGAGGCCGCGGAGACCGGCGAGTCCACGAGCAACCTCGTCGAGGGCGAGAAGCTGACGGTCGAGGAACTGCTCGAGATGGCCCTGATGCGCTCCGGAAACGACGCGGCGGTGGCGCTCGCCATCCACGTGGGAGGCTCGGTGGAGGGCTTCGCGGGAATGATGAACCAGAAGGCCGTGGAACTCGGGCTCAGGCGGAGCCACTTCACGAACCCGCACGGCCTGGACGCCGAGGGGCATTACCAGAGCGCTCTCGACATCGCGAACCTCACCCGCTACGCCCTCCAGAACCCCAAGTTCGCCCAGATCGTGGCGACGCCGGAGAAGACGATCCCGCGCGCGAACTACCCGAACGGCTACACCATCAAGAACACGAACAACCTGCTTCGGATGCGCTCGGACTGCATCGGAGTGAAGACCGGTTGGACGGGGGACGCCGGCTGGTCGCTCTGCGCGGCGTGCCAGCAGGGCGGTCGGCGCTTCATCGCGGTGGTGCTCGCGTCCGAGGACCGTTTCTGGGAGGCGCACTCGCTGTTCAACTGGGCGTTCGACACGTACGTGGAACGCGTTGTCGTCGCGAGCGGCCTCTCCGTCGCGGACGCGCCCTTGACCGGGGGCGAAGTCGCGTTTGTGGCGGCCGTGCCCGCGGAGACGCTGGTGGCGACGATGCACGTCACGCAGCCGCGGCCGGAAGTCACGTTCACCCAGACCGTCTTCACGGCGCCGGTGGCCGCCGGAGACGTGATCGGGGCAATCGCGTTCCGGTACGGCGACCAGACCTACGAGACGCCCGCCGTGGCCTCGCGGACCGTGCGCCGGTCGTTCCCGCGCACCGTCGTGGGCTGGCCGAGTTCCGGGTTCCTCGCGGGCTGCACGCTCACGGGCCTGCTGTGCTCCCTGTCGCTTACGGGGGGGCGGCGGCGCAGGCGCGGAAGGTAGCGCAGCCGGCTCGCCCGCCGGACGACCGGCGTTACTCGGCCCTGCCGAGGAGCAAAGCAACGAATCCCGCGCCGGAAACGACCCCGCTCTCCACCTGCGGCGTGCGTTCCGGTTCTTCCTCGGGCCCCCAGAACAGCGCGCTTGCCGAGGCTATCCTCGCAAAGCCGATCTGCTCCGCCAGCGCGAGCGTCTCCGTCGCGGTGCGGAAGCGCGCGTGGGAGTAGATGGGGTGGCCTCGCGCGGCTTTCTCCATGTAGGAGCGCCCCCAAGGGCTGTCGGAGGGAACGATCCCGAGCAGGAGACGGCCGCTCGGCCGCAGCACGCGCCGGCACTCCCGCAGCGTTTCCGACGCATCGGCCACGAAGCAGAGAGCGAGAGCCAACAACGCTCCGTCGAACGCGTTCTCCGCGAAGGGAAGGCGTTCGGCCTCCCCGACGGCCGTCGCAACCCCGCGGCTTGCGGCGATCGCCAGCATGTCCGGCGACGGGTCCACCCCCGTGCCGACGCCGAGGGCCTGAGCGAACCGGCCGGTCCCGACGCCGACCTCGAGCCAAGCGTCGAACGGCCCGTCCCACACAGACCGCAGGCACTCGCGCTCGGTCCGGAAGACGGCCCCGCCTTCGGGGGAGTCATACCAGCCGTCGTAGGCGTCGGCGAGACCCTCGAAGACCTGGCTCATGCGTCCTTTGCCCCGTTCCGTGCACGCTCAGGCTGTTGCCAACGGATCCCAGTTCGGCGGGAGTTCCTGGTGGTCCTTGGTCGGCAAGAAGCGATGGACGTTGGAGCCCTCGGCGTTATGCGGCAAACGACGCGCCTCGCGAAGCGTGCAAGGCCGGGACCCCAGCAGGCCCGCGCATGGTGCGGTGCGACTCGGGCTGCCGATGGGAAACAAGCCGCCGCAAGTGAGTCGGCAGACTCGCTCCACGAACCACGCGGACCGCACCCGCTTCTTGCGCCTCTACTCCCGCGGATCCCCAAGCCTCCCCAGGAAGAGCACGATCCCGGTCTCGCGGTCGCGGATGAGGAAGAGGAACGGGCGGTCGAGGGTCACGGTGACGGGGTCCTCGGGGTAGCCCGTCAGATCGCCGATGACGCCCGTGCCGGCGCTCGCCTCCGTGCCCTCCTCGTCCACCGCGACGTGCGTCTTGTGCACCACGTGCGTGATGACGATGTCGCGCGACCCGGCCATCCCCGAGAAGTCGGACGCCGACGGATCGAAGGCGTCCACCATGCCCATGGACTCGAGCGCCTCGTTCAGCGAGAAGCTCGCGTCGAACCCGAAGGTGGGGAGCGTGAGGTACACCGTGCGCTCAGAGAGCGAGTCGGTCGCCGCGGCGAGCGCTTCGGCGGTCAGGTTCTCCTCGAGCGCGTCGATCCCGCCCGCCTCGGGCAGGATCGCGAGCATGGCGAGTTCGCCGCCTTTGTAAGGGAGTTCGACGGCCTGGTAGCTCGCGCCGCCGATAGCGCCCTCCCCGTAGAGCTGCGTCAGCCCCTGGTGCATCAGCTTCGCCGACACGGTGCTTCCGTCCGTGAGTCGGAACGGTCCGTCGGTGGTGGCCTCGGGGGCGAATGGGGTCTCCCAGGGCGCGAGGAAGTAGACCGCGTTCGTGAGCACGATGGCGGTCGCCGGAGTGACCGAGTTGGGGGGTAGGAGATCCTTGATCGTGCCCTCCGTACGGTCGCTGACCCAGGTGTTGATGGTCCGCCGCGAAGGCTCCGGGGCGTTCGCGAAGTCGAGCGTTCGCAGGCCCGCGCCGTAGTTCACGGCGAGGGTGTCGAGAAACGGTTCGAGGAACGTGTAGCCCCGCCGGCCCCAGATCGCGTTCGCGATCGAGAGCCTCGGTGCGGTCTTCCCGTCGCCGAGCTGGGCGAGGCGCAGGTCGAGGGCGTTCATGGCCGGGTGAAGGCGCTCCTCGGGCAGGCCGAAGCGCAGGGCCTCTGCCATCTCGGCGGCCGTCTCGCTCTCCGCGCCGGCGTAGGTCATCGCAAGGGCGAGTGAGACGCTGTACGGCGAGACGAAGACGTTCGCCGCGTCGTGGCGGACCTGGCGGAAGAGGTCGCAGGCGAAAGCCGTGTTGTCCGCGACCAGCGCGGCGGCGTCCGCCGACGAAACCTCCGGCGCGAGGTCTCGGGCGAGCGGCGAGGCGACCTCCTCGCCCGAATCCACGCCGGTGGTCGCACAGCCGAGGGCGAGCGTGCAAAGAAGAGCCACGAACCCAAGCTTGGCGCCGCGGTGTCGCATGCCGAACAGCACCTCTCTGCCGCCCCACCTCAGTATACGACGCGGCGCTCGCGGCGGAAGGCCCGGCGGAGCGGCAAGGACTCAGACCTGAAGCGCCGAATAGTCGGGTCAACGGGGCGGTTGGTCCCGGAGTGCGTTCAGCGCGGGTCATGGGCTTGTCTTTGGCGGCCCCCCCCGGAGGCGAATGCGGAATGCCGGTCGAGGTCGCGTGTCCCTCATGCGGGCAGCGCTTCTCGGTTGATGACAAGTACGCGGGACGCAGAGCGAAGTGCGGCGTCTGCAACGCGGTCGTTCAGATCCCGGGGCCCGAGCCCGCCGGTTCGGGAGCGCCGCGGACGCTCGGCCAGGCCGTTGAGCGTCTGGACCTGCGCGAATGGGAGACCGAGTATCTTCGTGTGCTGGTGGCGCTCGGGGCCGATGAGCCGCGGCTCGTCGCGGCCCTGAACGAGTCACGTCGCCCGGGCGTCGTCAGCGACCGATCGCTTCCGGAGTTTCTGGTGGCCAAGGGCGTCATTGAGGAGGGCCTCAGCCATCGCGCAAAGCTGGCGCTCAAGCCGCGCGACGACGTCGCGTCCAAGGCGACGGCGCGCGTGGAACGCGTCGGCTGCGAGTGCCCGAACTGCTTCCAGGCGATCCAGCCGGCGTGGAAGAGCTGCCCGTACTGCGGCGAGCGCCTGAAGGACGAGCCGGAACTCCTGACGCAGTGCCCCAACTGCAAGACCGATCAGCCGCAGGGGTCGCGCTTCTGCTTCGAGTGCGGCGCGCACCTCGAGCCGGGGATGTACGAGGAACTCGCCGGCAAGCGCTGCCCTCGTTGCGGCCTGGTGTCGTTCGGCAAGGGGACGACGTGTCTTCGGTGCGGAACGGCCTTCAACGCTCCCGCGCCGCGGGTGTCTCCCCGCGAGCTGGGCCCGCAGTTGATGGCGACGCTCAAGCAGTTGCGAACGCCGCTTCTGGGGGCGCTGGTCGTAGTGGGCGTCATCCTGGGCTGGGGGCACATTCGGGGCCTTGCGAGCCAGGGCCCGAAAGGCGCGGTGTCGTCGCTGATCCACGGACAATCGGAGGCGGCGCTTCGGAGCCGAGTCGAGGAGTGGAACGAGGCGCTGCAGTACGGCGACTACGAGCGGCTTGCGACGATGTTCGAGCCGGACCTCAACGCGACGGCGGCGCAGGTCCCCGCCCTCATACCGGCCATCGCCGGCTTCGATCCGTCCCGGAGCCGCATCTCGGAGATGAGCACGGAGCGGATCGAGTCTTCCGGGACGACGGGCACGGTGTACGTGAAGCTGAGCATCCGCGACATCGACCCGGGCTCGCGGCCGGGCGGCGGCGCGCCGATCGTCCTTGGCGGCGGGAAGACGACGCAGCAGCTCACCTGGAAGTGGGCTCAAGGCTCGGACGGGGCTTGGTACTTCGTGCTGCCGAGGTAGGCTACGCGGTCGTCACGAGTTCGCGCAGCCTGTCCAGATCGATCTTGCGGCCTTCCGCCTCGGCGCGCTTCACGAGGAACTCCAGCACATCGAAGTCCTTGCCGTGTGTCACGGCCTCCCGGACGAGCCTCATCATCAGATCCGCCATCCGGTTGGGCTCCGACTCGCGTTCCTCCCGCTCCCAGTGGTGGATCGACTGCCGCGTCGTGCCGATCAGGACCGCGAAGTCCGTGACCGAGAGACCGAGCCTCTCGCGCAGCGCCCGCGCGTCATCCGGCGAGAGGGTGACGCCCTGCTCACGTCGGGAGGCTTCGAAGAGGCGTCTCCAGCGCTTGTACTCCCGTGCCGCCCGGTACTCCGCACGGCAGTGGTCGCACACGCCTACGACTCCTTCGGGCACGACAAAGGGGATGTGCTCGAAGACCACGTCAATGCGCCTCCGCGGCGTCGCGCGCACGGTACCCTTGCCGCACTCCGTGCATGTGTAGCCGAACACGCTAGGTCCTCCTCCGGTGCGCGGTGCATACCAGGAACAGCGGCCCCCGCACGATCTTGCCCATGATGTACATCGGCGCACCCCCAACATAGCGCCCGTGTATCGTGTACTTCATGCTGTCGATGGCCGCTGCCCTCTCGTCTGTTTCTCGCTTCACGACCACACCGAGCGCGACGCAACGCTCAATGTCCTCGAGCGCATACTCACCCGACTCGTAGCGCTCGCGCGCGTGGTTGGTGAACTCGTACTCGCCGCGCGCCACCAACCACTGTATGAGTTCGAACCCACCCGACGGCTGTCTCACGTCGCCGACATCCCCTCCCCGCGCCTAGGGCGTCGCCGGAACCAAGTGTAACATATTTGACACTCGCGCGGCCATCGGGTGAAGCCGGGGCCATCGCCCCCACGATGGCCCCGGCTCGCCGATTCGAGCCGACTCCCTACCCCCCCACCACCTCGTAGGCGTGCTTCACCGAGAAGCTCTCCCCCGGCTGGAGCGTGTGGTCCGGCGTCCAGAACTCGAGGTTCGCGCGGTGCTCGTTCGGGTCCCAGTTCAGGTAGCAGAGGAGCATGTCCTGGCGGTCGAAGCGGGAGATGACGGTCATGTTCCGCGCCTCGTCGATGAGAGCCCACTCGCCGGGCGGGACGGCATCACCGCGGAGCCACCACTCGCGCTGGTCGCCGCTCCGCAGGTCCGTGATGGGCTTCTCCTCCGCACCGGGAGGCCCGAAGCGGACTCGCGTCATCTCCGGATCGTGGAGGCGAAGGCAGGGATGCACGCGGATGCAGCCCGTGCGGGGGCCGTCGCTGACGTTCCGGAGGGTGGACTCGATCTCGACGACCGGGCGGTCGGCTGCGAGGGTAATGCGTCGCTCAAGGCGGAGGCCGTTCGAGAGGTCCGCGCCCATGAGGATGGAGTTGTCGGACCGCTCCAGGACCTCGTAGGGCTCCGACCAGCCCGGCGACTGGTAGCCGCTCTCGCTGAACTCCTTGTAGCCGCCGCTCGTCGGGACGATCCTGTCGCCCGAACGCTCGACCTGCAGGACGGGCTCGGCGTCCGACAGACGCGTGAGGGTGAGGATCTTCCCGCCGATCGACGGCGCGACAACGGCCTCGAGCCCCCCCCCGCGCAGGCGCTCGACCTCGGCGCGCTTCCCGCCTCTGGCTCGCACTCCGTTGAGCCAGCCCCGCCAGTCGTGGCCCCAGCCGCCCTCGGAGACGGCTGTGAGGCCCTCCGCCGCGGCGATGCGTTCGAAGTCATCCGCGAGCGCGCTCACGTCGCTCGTCTTGTCGGGCACGAGACCCTCGTCCATCAGTTGGTACTGCGGGTCGGTGGCTTGGGCGAGGCGGGTGTAGATGACGGGCAAGCGAGCGACCTCGACGCGGTGGAGACGCACCGGATCGTCGGCGACGGCGGCTTCGGCCTCGTCGAACCAGCCCTCGTAGCGCGTGAGAGCCTCATCGGTCTGGAACGGCGCGGTCGGGGGCACGTAGATGCGCATGTGGAAGTCGGGGTCGGAGACCGCAAGCCGGTGGATGTCGTCGATGTAGTCTCGGATGCGCGGGGCGGCCGGCCCGTAGTAGGCGGCGCAGAACTCGTCGATCCCGCGCTGGACGTCGTAGTCGGGGTCCCAGAGGAGCTTGGCCATCAGGTAGGTGCGGAGTTCGGCGAACTCGCCGCCGCGCGAGAAGTAGTTCGCCTCCTCATAGATGCCCGTGACGCCGTTCTCGATGAAGAAGCGGATGTTCGGCTGGAGGACGTTGAGGTTCGGGAAGGGCTGCACGCAGTGGGCGTAGTTGATGACATAGTCCCAGATGTGCAGTCGGTCGCAGATCCGGTTCCAGCCATGGATGTCGTCCACGAAGGTCGCGTTGTACGCGGAGCCCTCGAGCGGGTGGTTGAACTCGCACTCGATGGAGCAGAGGCGGATGGCGACGTTCGGGCGCGGCCTCACATGGAGCGGCGGCTTGCGGGTGTACTGGTACGCGAGCGTGTCGATGATGATGTGCGGATAGTCCTTCGCGACGTCATCGGCGATGGCGTTCACGAAGTGGAGCAGCGGGCCGCTCTCGGAGCCCTCCTCCTCGGCGAGCTTCCGGCAGTTGGGGCACTGGCACGGGTTGTGCCAGTCGTTCTGGGAGACGGAGATGATTGTGGCCTCGGGGGATTCCCGGATCCACTGACGGACGGTCTCGGTGGCGATGCGGAGCACGTCGGGGTTGGTGAGGCAGAGCTGCGACCAATCGCGCACGCGCTCTCCGCCGATCTCCGAGAAGTACTCCGGGTGGGCGTCGAAGTAGGTCTCGGGCGGCACCAGCGAGTTGAAAGTATGCACGAAGCCCCGGTAGCTGATCTTCCCGCCCCACTCCTCGGTGGCGTGGATCTGGGTGCCGTTGTACTTGTTCCGAACGGCGAACTCAGGGGGGAGCGAGTTGGGGTAGTCGGTCGCGCGGTACTCGAGCGGGGGGATGTAGGTGACGTTCAGCGGCGGAACGGTGAGCCGCCCCTCGGTCGGCCAGGTCATGCAGTCGGGGGTGAACCACCGGCAGCCGAGGTAGTCCTCGAGAAACGTGTAGACCGCGTAGAGGACCCCTCGCTTGCCGCCCGTGAGCGCCAGGTGCGGGCCCTTAGTGGCGATGCGGACGCCCTCGTCACCGAGCGCCTCATAGTCCACGCCAACGCCGATCTCGTGGGTGAGGGCGCTCTTGCCGACCACGATGCAGATGGTGTTGTCAGGGTCGGCGTCGGCGCTGATGGGAACGCAGAGCCCGGTGATCTTCTCGATGTGGGCCTGCAAGTCACGCGCCGCGAGCTTCTCCTGCGGCGTCGCGTTCACATCGATCGCGATGGTGTGCGTCTCCGGCGAGACAGCCTTGCCCGCGATCACAAGCCTTGCGTTTCCGAGCGCCGCCCGCTCGGCCGCCAGTTCGTCCTGCATCGTGGTCACCCGCCCCAGGAACTCGTCGACTTGCCGCTTGGCGTCCTCACCGGAGGCCCCAGCCGCGGCCTGAGAGAACGCCGTTGCCACTCTGTCCAGCGCCGCCTCGCGCGCGGCGAGCGTCCCGGTCCCCCGCCCTATCCCGCCGAGCCGGAGCATCGCCTCACCGAGCCACCGGACCGCCCCGGCGTTGTCGCCGACGGACGCCATCTCCGCCGCGATCGCGTCCGTCAGCCGGTCGGGGGCGATCCCCGCCGCCGCCTCATCCACGCGCTGCCAGCCCATGTTGTAGGCCGGCGCGCCGTAGGTGAGCATCCGTGCAAGCAACTCCGGCCGCTTCGCCGCGAGATCGGGGTGCAGGGCGCGCACGCACGCGATGTCGGCGTTGGCCTCGTTGCTCGCGTGTTCGGGGAACTCCGACCAACGCCGGGCGCCGTCGCCGAACTCCAGGTCGTAGTGTGCGAGCAGGCGCTCGTCATCGTCCGAGCGCTGGTCCTTCGCGCGGATCTGGGCGATCGTGCCCTCGGGAGACAGCACCTTCTCGACCACGATGTCGTCAATCCATGCCTCCCCTTGCGCAGCGTCCATGAAGGCCAGGGGATGGAGAAACACGGTGTCCTGCGGGACGGCGAAGGTGACCGAAACCTCACGCCACTCGTCTCGGCTTGGCACGGGCGCGTTCGCGCTGAAGGCCCAGACGAACGAGTCCCACTGGTACGCGTAGAGCGCGAGAGCCGAGCCCTCTGCGGCCCCGCCCTTCACCCACGCGGTGGCCTTGTAGGTCGCGAAGGGCTCAACGGGCAGCGGCCCGCCCAGCGTGACCCAGTGCTGCCTCTCGCCGACGGCGAGATGACCGGCGCGGACGCCCGAATGCGCGTCGCACTCCACGCCGGTCCGCTCGAAGCTCGGATCGGGGTGGATGTTGCCCGTCTGTGCGAGCAACGTCGTAGAGAGTGCCACTACGGTGGGGAGAAGAGCCAAGGGTAGCGCGCGATGCATGGGGATCCTCCGGTTCGTTCGGCTTGCGACTAGTCCGCGTCGCCCCGCCACCAGTCCGGCGTCCACTCGCGGCCGGTTCTCTCGCGGAACTTCACGCGAAGATGGGGCTGGCGTTCGAGGTTCACGACGATCTGGTGATCGATCTCCCGGGCGAGGGCTTGCATGGCCTCGGGCGGGTCCACCAGACCGTTCTCGATCTTGTCCATGGTCTCGAACATCCACCGGTGCGCGACGGTCGGGTCGATGAATGGGCTCGTGTCCCACGGGTGGGCGTCCTCGATCGCGTCGACGAAGGGCTGGTGGAACGCCGGATCGGGCTCGATCTCGTTCACGAGATCCTCGCCCGAGGCGGCGAGCTTGGGGTTCGGGGGGAGCGAGTCGCCGTCATGCACGATGAGTTCGCCGTACTCCTCGCTCGCGAGGTACTGCAGGAAGTTCAGCGCCTCGCGCCAGTGGGGGCTCTGGGCGTTGACGCCCGCGGCCCGCGTGTCGGCTAGGCCGGTCTGAGGGCGCCCCTCGAACTTCGGGAGGCGCACGGCGCCGAGATTGCCCTGGATGTCCGGGTAGTTCGGGACCTGGATGATGTACCAGCGCCCGATGATCATCATCGCGGCCTTGCCCATCGAGAAGAGCGTGAGGCCTCCCGCGCCCCAGCCGCCCTGGGAGGGCATGTTCGCCATCTCGCGAGGGCTCGGGATCGCGTGGTGGGTGTGGATAAGGTCGTAGTAGAACTGGGCCGCCTCGATGGCCTCGGGTGAGTCGAGGGCGCAGTGGAGGCCGTCCTCGGAGAACATCCGCCCCTCAAGGCCCGCGAGCATCTCCCCGAACAGCCCGCCGCCGTTCCAGTTGGCGAAGGTGATGTGGGTCTCGCCGCTCTTCGGCTCGGACTCACGGAGCCGGCGGGCGGTCTCGATGAAGTCGTCCCACGTCCAGGCGCCCTCGGGATACGGGACGCCGTGGTCGTCGAAGATCGCGGTGTTGTAGATGACGCAGTTCGCCCAAACGTTGCAGGGATAGCGGTACTGCTTGCCGTCGACGAGGAGCCCATCCTGCAGCGCGGGGTAGGTGTTGAGCGGGCTGCAGCCCATCTCCTCGGCGTAGGGCGTGAGGTCCAGAAGCACGCCGGCGTTCACGAGGTTGATCATCTGCTCCTGGCTGTAGACGTCCACGATGTCCGGCCCGGCCCCGGTGGCGCACTGGACGATGAGTTTGGTCTGATCGCCGCCGAGACCCGGGTCGACGGAGACGACGCAGTCGGGGAACATCTCGTGGAAGGTGTCGGTCTGGAGCTTCCGAGCGGGATTGTCGTCCGTGGCCCAGCGCAGGTGGACGACGTCACCCTCGGGGGGAGGCTCAAGCGTCGCCTGCGCGATGACGTAGAGCCCCGCGCAGAGGAGGAAGACGCCGCCGAAGACCCACTTCATGCGCGCTATCCCTTCACCCCGCCGAGCTGCAGGCCTTTGACGAGGAACTTCTGGAAGGTGATGAAGATGATGAGCAGAGGCACGACGTTCATCACGGTCGCGGCCATGATGAGTTCGGTCTGCCGGCCGTAGGTCGAGTCGAGCGCGAGCATGCCGACCGGCATCGGGTAGTAGGCGTCCTGGTTCAGCATGATGAGGGGCCAGAAGAAGGACTGGTACGACCCGAGGAACGTGATGATCGCGAGGGCGATCACGCCCGGCCTGGCCTGCGGCATGATGATGTCCCAGAAGAGCCGCCAGTGGTTCGCGCCGTCGATCGTCGCGGCCTCGTCCATCGCCGGGGGGATCGAGAGCATGAACTGCCGCAGCAAGAACGTCCCGAAAGCACTGAAGGCCGCCGGCACGATGAGGCCGTGGTAGGTGTTCAGGAAGCGCAAGCTGATCATGATCTGGAAGTTCGGGATCATGGTCACCACGCCGGGGATCATCATCGTCGCGAGGTAGAGCAAGAACACGGTGTCCCGGCCGCGCCACCGAATGCGCGCGAAAGCGTACGCCGCCATGCAACTCGTGAGCACCTGGAGGAACGTGACGCACGCGGCCGTGAAGACGCTGTTGAAGTACCAGCGCCCAAACCGAAGGTCCAGGTAGCGATCGGTGACAGGGTCGGGCATCCGGTCGAGCACGATGGGGTAGTTCTTGAGCGTGGGCTCCTCCGGTACGATGTTCACCTTCTCGATCTCCGCGCGCGGCTTGAACGACGCCGCGACCATCCACACGAACGGGATGGAGATCGAGAAGCCGATCACCGAGAGGAGCACGAGCCGGAGGATGACGCCGCTCGCTCGACGCGTCACTGGCCCACCTCGAGTTCCCGACCGAACTTCCAGTTCAGGGCCGTGGCGATGAAGATGATCGCGAAGAGCACCCAGGAGATCGCGGCCGCATAGCCGAGGTCAAGATCCTGGAACGCCTTGTTGTAGATGTAGTAGCTGAGCGTGGTCGTCGCTCCGGCCGGGCCGCCTCCGGTCATCACCCGGGCCTGCTCGAACCCGCCCTGGAGGCCGCCGATCACGGACATGACCGAGATGAAGAAGGTCGTTGGTGCGAGCTGGGGCCACGTGACATGTCGGAAGCGCTGCCACATGCTCGCGCCATCCACATCGGCGGCGTCCAGAAGCTCGGAGGGAACGTTCGAGAGACCGGCGAGGTAGAGCAGCATGTTCGTCCCGCCGATGCCCGTCCAGACGCCCATGATGATGAGGGCGGGCTTCGCCCAGATGACGCTCGAGAGCCACTCCGGACCGGTCACGCTCGACCCGAACAGCCCGAAGACCGTCTCGATGGCCCGGTTGATGGGGCCCGTCTCCGGGTTGTAGAGCGCCTTCCAGAGGATCATCAGGGCGACGCCGGCCGTGAAGGTCGGGAGATAGTACACCGTGCGGTAGGCGACGACGTTGAAGGCGATCCCGAGCGCCGCCATGCCCCACAAGATGCCTGCGAGGAGCGCGACGTTCGGGGAGCCCATCCCCCACACCACGACCATCGTCACGATCCCGCACACGAGGCACACGAGCGCCCCGGCCGCCTGCGGTAGGCGCTGCGTCGAGAGGCGCAGAGCGATCCACGCGCCAGCGGCCACGCACAGCACGCCGACCGCCGCGGCCCCGACCTTCCCCAGGTAGCTCGAGAGAAGGAGGCCGGCGAGCGCGGCGAACGCGACGCAGATGCCCGCTCCGACAACCCGCAGGCCGAGGGCCAAGGTCGGGCCGGGTCGCGCTCCCTCGAAGGGCAGTTCGTTGTTCACCAGGAGCGCGAGCCCGAGCGACCCGGCGATCCCGAACGGGATTCCGAGCATCAGGTAGACCGTGTTGTAGAAGTATTGCCAGAAGCGAGGGTCGCGCGGTTCGTAGCTTCCCCACATGGAGGCGTGAAGCTGCCAGAGCCCCAGTCCGCCGAGGGCGATGAGCGCGCCCGGCAGTGTGCCAAGGCCGATGCGCCACCGCTCGTCGCGCCCGACCGTGGCCACCCCGCCGAGCACCCCGAGCGCTCCGCTGATTAGCACGCCATGCGAGATGAGACGGGCGCCCTCCTCGGTGATCTTCGGCCTGAGGATCGCCATCGCCACGGTCACGACGCCCGCGATGAGCAGAATCAGCCCACCCGTCCTCGTGCCGCGCCAGTTGGCCATATTGGACCACAGGCCGCCGACGAGCCCGAGGCAGAGCACCACCGCCGCGGCGATGTACATCCAGCAGAGGAGCGGGGAGGGCGCCTCCAGGGGACGGACGCCCAGCAGGTCCGCGAAGTTGCGGAGGCCGACGCCCTCGAGCGCGACGGCGGGCTTCAGGTTCCAGTTCGTGAAGGCCATGTAGAGGGAGAAGAGCACGGGGAAGAGGGTGAAGCCGAGAAAGCCGAGCAGGTTCGGCGCGAGGAATCCGAACACCGCGAGAGGTGGTAGGTTTCGCCTGCGGTTCATGGCGGGCCGCTCCCCGATCCGGTCGGATAGTCGGGCGTGCTCGCGCCCGGGGCCGATGCGTCCCGTCCCCGGGGTGACATGGGAGCGTTCGCCGCCGATGTGCTGGGGGCCTGCCGAGGGCGTGGCACCGCCCAACCGCTCACCCCGAGTAGGCGGCCCGAGGTTGGCCGCCGTATCGAGGGGCAGGGAGCCAAGGCCGCATCCAGTCCCGCTCGTCCCTCGATACACCGCTTCGCGGCACTCGGGATGAACGGGAGCCCCGGGCCCGCGACGGGCCGCTCGGCAGGTCGTCCATACCTACACACGATGCACAGTGACGAAGGAGGTGGGCGATGTCGGGACAGGCCAAGAGCACCGCGCGGTGTGGCGGCCGTGCGGGGTGTTGGGTGTGGGGCGCGACCGTTGCCCTCCTCGTGTGCGTAGGCCTGCCGGGCGTCGGCTGGCGCTGGTACTCGGAGGCGACCTACGGGCTCGACAACTCGGTCGGCTGGATCGACAGCGAGCGCCGCAAGCCTCCGCCGTACGTTCCTCCCGAGATCCCCTCGCCCAACGGCTATGACACGTGCCAACAGGCAGCGGCGCTCCTCGTGGAGCCTGCATCGCCAATCGGCGTGGCCGATCCCTGGGCCAACGAGTGGGCTGTCGCCGTCCGTACCGGTGACCAGGAAGCGATTGCCCGACACGTTGACAAGGTGCGTGCGATGGTCGACGCCAACCGGGAGCCGCTCAGGCTGCTCCTTGAGGCGGGGGAGCAGGAGTACGTGGACCCGCATGGGCTGCGGGACGACAGCGTGGTAGCCTCTTTCTCGGGACCTCTCCACCTCGCGCGGTGTGGGGCAGGCGTAGCCCAACTCGCCCACGCCGAAGGGCGCGACGAGGACGCGCTCGGACTCACCGCGTCGATCCTCCAGATTGGGGCCGGACAGGCGTCCGGGCTCGGAGCCCTCGGTGTCCTGACAGGCGCTTCGACGACGTCTCTCGGAGTGCAGGCCGGGAGCCTCGCGGTCCAGCAGGGGAGACCCGGCTCCGCAGTGTTGGTCGCCCATGCAACGCGCTGTCGCCGCATCCGCGCGCGTCTGGCCCCCCTCAGCAGCGTACTCTCTGCCGATGCCGCCATCGCCCAGGGGTTCTTCGCCGAGGCAGATGAGCGCCCCGACAGGGTGGCCACAGCCGTGGCGATGGAGCGTCTCTGGAGCAAGCCATGGACGCCCGGCTCTACGTCGGGCACCTCCCCGCTGGAGCGTGTCCAGGACCGAGCCAAGCTGGATGCGTGGCGGCGGCACCTGCAGGACGAGCGCGAGTGGGTCGATGACCGGTGGGCGCGCTTCGTCGAGATCGCGGACGAGCCGCTCGGCGGCACGGCAGTTCGCGATCTCAGCGCGCAGACCGACACCGACCTGAGGACGCGGGGCGCCAGCGTGGCCGAGTACCTGTGGCGCTCCCCCGCCGACACCCAAGCCAAGCGCTGGGGCATCGTGGCCGTCCTCTCCGCCCAGGAGACCATGGCGTGCATCGAAGCCTACCAACGCGACCAGGGTGGGTACCCGGCCTCTCTCGACACGCTCGTGCCCGACTACCTGCCTGACCTTCCGCCTGACCCGTGGAGTGGCGACGCTCCTATTTACCGGCTGACGGAGGATGGCTACACGCTCTACTCGGTCGGTCCGGATCGTGTGGACGGCGGCGGCGTGATGACCACCCGCGGCGCGGGTCGTGAGGCCCCGGACGCGGTGTATGCGCCGATCGGCGGAAGGTAGAGCGGGCGCGGAAGCGTGATGGAGGGGCCGCACGGGGAGGACCCGCGACGAAGGAGCGGGAGGACCCCAACCGGCCCCATCGGTACACTGT
>CAZCER010000007.1:0-3098 GCA_964497385.1 uncultured Armatimonadia bacterium
CTCGACATGGCGGCTCAGACCATCGACTTCACCAGGGACCAGATCCTGGTGCAGGCGGCCACCGCGATGCTCGCTCAGGCCAACACCCTGCCCCAGAACGTCCTGACCCTGCTGAGGTAAAGCGCTCGAAACCAGCCAGGGGCGCCGGACTCCGGCGCCCCTGGCGCGGTGCGTACGTCTCGACGGCGCGCACCCCCGGCGGCGTAGGTCGCCGGGCTTGTCCTTTGGTTGCCCGGAAGCGTGGGCAGCCCCGCTCGCGGGGAGCCAAAGGAACGGTAGACCAGTTCTGTTCTTGCCGCGGGGCCCACGGGCGCTGAGGCGGGGCTGCGGAATCGAACCGGGCCAGGGAGGGTTCGGCCGGTTCCTGAGAGCCGCGTAGGCTCTCACAGCCGCCAACGCCCGAGAGCCTCGGCATGAAGCGAGGCCGCACCCTCAGGGAGGAGTCCGGTGCACGCGCGGGATCTCCCGCACCGGGCGCCCCGCGGCCAGGACAGGCTAGGAGGCGAGCGCTTCGCCGGGCCCGGCAGGGCGAGCCCGGTTCACAACGCATCCGGTGAGGCTTCGCGGTCTTGAGTCAAGAGGGTTCGAGGCCGGGAGGGACCGGTTCATTCGGAAGTCGGAGCGGGACGCTCCAAAAAAAGGGAGAAGCCACCTCAACCAAGAAGCGGCTTCATCCCACCCGGTGTCTACGGTGTACGGTCCGCCAACCTGTCCTTCCGTAGACGCCTTCCCGCTCGGGAGCCAGTCCCAACACGGGTGCATTCTTGACGCTGTGAAAGGACGCTGACCGAGGCGCTGCGGCTCTCCAACCGCGTTGCCCAAATCAGTGCGGCGCCGCCCATCGGCGACGAACGCAATGCCTTTCGCAGCTGAGGAAACCCCGTCCACCAGGGCTCTCTCTGTCGCCTAGTATATCGGCTTCCTCGCGATCGCGCTTTAGCCTCACCGCCATTTCACCCCTGTTTCTCACGCGCTCCCTATGGGGCGCTGGGATACGCGCGCCACACAGACGGCGCCCGGACGCCGAGCCTCGCGACAGTGCGGCCGTGGAGGCGCGGCGGCGTTCCATGGATCGGGCCTCGGACGCCGCGGCGCGCGAGTCAGACACAGGGAGGTGTGCCAGATGGGCTTTGAGTCGGTGAACACGGCAGCCTCGACGCGCGAACTCGCGGCAACTGCGGCGTCGCGCGCCGGGCCGCGTGGAGACACCGCCGCCGAGCAGATCCGGCATGAAGCGCCGGATCGAGCCGCAGTGGAGGCGATCGTGACCCGCGCAGTCACGGGCGCGTCCCGAGCGGCCGAGGTGGAGGTGGACCGACGGGACCTCAACCAAGCCGTCGAGCAGATCAACACGGTGCTCGATGGCATGTCGGTCGGAGCCCGGTTCCGCATCGACGACCGGAGCGACAGCTTGCAGGTCGTCATTGAGAACCGGCAGACGGGCGAGGTGATTCGCAAGATCCCGCCCGACGACGTGCTCCGGCGGCGAGAGGCCCTGATCCAGGTGGCCGGGCTGACGTTCGACGCCAAGGCGTGATCAGCACGCCAGCCAAGGCTTCCGGGCCGCCGAGATCCTTCGGCGGCCCGGAAGTCCCATGCTTCGGCGTCGCCTGGCGCCGGGGGAGGTGAGGTCTATGGCTGAGGCATCGCCGCTCACGCTCACGGAGGAGCGAGCGATGCGGTCGCGGGGCGACGCGCCTCGCAGCGCGGCTCGCGCATTGACGCGCCCGCCCGCGCCCCCTTGCTTCCGGCGTCTCACGCCGCGAAGAAGCCGCCTGTCCGGGCGGTCGGCCGTGTGGGGCGGCCAACTCAGTCAGGGAGGACGCCGGCCTTTCCCGCAGGGACGCGGGGAAAGGAAGGGGGTTGGTCCATGCGCGTCTCAAGCGGCCTTGGACCGACCAACGCTCCGGCGCTGAACGCGTGGCGCCATCTCCAGGAACACCAGAGGGCGTTCGCCACCGCCACGGAACGACTCGCCTCCGGGCTGCGCATCAACGGAGCGAGCGACGACCCGACCGGCTTGGTGATCGCCGAGAGACACAGCGCGCAGAGGCGCGGGCTCGAGCAGGCCGTCTCGAACATCGAGCAGGGCGTCTCATTGCTGCAGACGGCGGAGTCGTCGATCCTCGCGATCGTGGACATCGTGCACGCAATCCGGGAGAAAGCCGTGGAAGCCGCCTCCGCGACAAGCCAAGAGGCCCGTAACACCGCCCAGGTGGAGGTCGACGCCTGGCTGGCGGAGATCGACCGGGAGGCCCGAGACGCCGAGTTCGGCGGTCTCTCCCTTCTGGACGGGTCCTTGACGGCTCTCGCGAGCACCACGAACGCGGCCCTCGCGGCAAGCATCCGCGGGACGGCGGCGGCCGATGGCGAGTACAACGTCGAGGTCGGGGTGGCTCCGGGCGCCGGCCAGGCGCTCGCGTCCGGACCCTTCACGCTTCGCGCGACGTCGAACACGCAGTACGCGTCCGGCGCGCGCGGGCGAGCGCTCGACGTGAGCGAGAATCTCGTCACGGCCTACGGCGCGGGGCATCCCGTTCTGGCGGAGGACGACTTCACCTTGTGGCTCGATCAAGAGTGGTCGACCATCGACTGGGGTGAGTCCGGAAACACGGCCAACCGTGACTTCCGTCTCACGACCTCCCAGACCACCGGAGCGGGGGACGACGCTTTCGCGCTCTCCGCCTACGACGTGGCCGACGACTCCGTCGGCGCGCACGCGAACTTCGCCGTCGCCACGGCCGGCAACCTGGCGTCCAGCGTGCGAAGCTACATGCGCGTCGAACTGACCTCGGTCACCGGAACGAACACCACCGCGACCGCGATCACTTTGGACGGAGCCGCGACGCAGTCGGCGACCTTCAAAGTGACGCGCCTTGGCGAGAGTGGAACGGCGGAGGACGCCGCGATCACCCTCACAGGCGCCCAACTCGTCGCCGCCCAAGATCTTCCGAACCTGGTCGGATCCGCGGGCTACACGAATGTGTACGCCAACGCGAACTCGAACAGCCGGGTGACGATGGGCGCGGCGGGGGAGGTCTGGGAGGTCGGCGACGCCCTGCTCTTCACTCTCGACCCCGGCGCGAGCTTCACGGCGG